>JAAOIK010000028.1 GCA_015163855.1 Pseudobdellovibrionaceae bacterium | reverse complement strand
TTCTTCAATGGGTTTTCTTTTTGCTTTCATTATTCCTGGAAGGTTAGGGTATCTAGGAGTATTTAAACCTTTGTCTGCACCAATAATAGCCGGCAAATTAAGCGAGTACTCTTGCTTTACCCCTCCATCTATTTTTTTAGTGGCTTTAAGTGTTTTGTCTTTTAGCTCTAGCTGGCTGACTCCCGAAAGCACAGGCATATTTAGCTCTTGTCCTAGCCGAAAAAGCATTAAGCCAAAATTATAATCAATGCCCAACTTTCCTGTAAAGATTAAATCGGGTAAATCTTTTTTTTGTAAAACCGCCGCAATAGCTTGGGCCACCATAGAACTATTTAAAAACATATCCTCTGGAGTATCCACGCAAATTGCAGTATCTGCGCCCATGGCTAGCGCAGTTCTAAGAGCATCAGTTACTCTAGACTTTGGGCCTACACTAATAACCTCTACGCTGGCCTGGGTGGAAGCTTTAATTTGCAAAGCTTCTTCAATGGCAAATTCATCGTAAGGGTTAATGCTCCACTTAATATTTGTTGCGTCAATATTGGTAGAGGCGTTATTGATTTCCAGTTTGGCTTCTGTATCAGGAACTTGCTTAATGCAAACGGTGATTTTCATACATTCCTCACTACTAGTTAGTTTATTTTTCACTTAACAAAGAGGGTTTAATAATAATCTTACTATTTATGCTTGTCATTATTTATATATCAATACAATATATAAGAAATTGTATGGTGAAAATCAAGGCCATAGAATAATTAAAAAGTTAACACTAGTTTGAGTTTTGCTATGTCAAAAATAATGTCTTATTTTTTTTCCAGTATTGGTCGAAAGCAATTAATGGGAGTAGCTGGCTTGGCATTATGCGGGTTTATGTTTACCCACGCTTTGGGAAACTACTTAATATTTTTTGGTCCAGAGGCCTATAATTCTTATAGCCACTCTTTAACTAGCATGTCTATTTTTCCAATTATAGAGATGGGCTTGCTTGTTGTTTTTTTAACGCATTTAATATTGGCCATTGTAGTTAGTATTTATAATAAAAAAGCCAAAGGTGGCCAGTATGCAAAAACGCCAAGAGGCAAAAGAGGAACTTCTCTTTTGCGCAGTAGTTTGTTTTGGCAAGGAATAATTGTATTAGTATTTATTGTTGGTCACTTAGTGACTTTGCGTTTTGGAGAAGAGATTCACGTAACATACTCTGGCTTAGAAATGGACAATCTTTTTGCTCTTGTGGGCTCTTTTTTAAAAGAACCCATAATTATGATTTTTTATATGTTAAGCATTGGAGTCTTAGGCTTTCACCTTGCCCATGGTTTACAGGCCTCTTTAAAAACTTTTGGCATTTATCATCCCGAAACTTTGTTAAATATTTTAAGTTGGACCTTTTCTGTTTTTGTTAGCTTTAGTTTTTTTGCACAGGTAATTTTTATGTTTGTTCAATTTTCGTAAGTTAGGAGCTTGGTATGAAAATAAATTCAAATATTCCCTCTGGAAATTTAGAAGACAAATGGGAAAAGCATAAGTTTGATATTAAGCTAGTAAACCCCTCTAATAAAAGAAAGTTTGAAATCTTAGTAGTAGGCACGGGTTTAGCAGGCGCTTCTGCAGCGGCCTCTTTAGCAGAAATGGGCTACAAGGTAAAAATATTTTGCATTCAAGACTCCCCCAGAAGAGCGCATTCCATTGCGGCACAAGGCGGAATTAATGCTGCAAAAAATTATCCCAACGACGGCGACTCTGTAGATCGTTTATTTTACGACACTATTAAAGGAGGAGATTTTCGCGCTCGCGAAGCCAATGTTTATCGGCTAGCGCAAGTTTCTAATTCTATTATTGACCAATGTGTAGCTCAAGGCGTTCCATTTGCCAGAGAGTACGGGGGAACATTAAGCAATCGTTCTTTTGGAGGGGCGCAAGTTTCTAGAACTTTTTATGCCAAAGGACAAACAGGACAACAGTTATTATTAGGCGCTTACTCTGCATTAATGAAGCAGGTGGATTTAAAAAATGTAGAATTATTTACACGCCGAGAAATGTTAGAGCTGGTAACTATTAAAGAACAAGCTCGAGGAATTGTGGTTCGCAATTTAATTAATGGCGAGGTAGAATCTTATAGTGGGCATGCCGTTTTATTAGCTACGGGTGGGTATGGAAATGTATTTCACCTTTCTACCAATGCACAAAACTCCAATGCTACGGCCGCTTGGCGATGTCACCAAAAGGGAGCGAGTTTTGCTAACCCTTGTTTTACGCAAATTCATCCCACCTGTATTCCTGTTTCTGGCGACCACCAATCTAAATTAACTTTAATGTCAGAATCTTTACGCAACGACGGAAGAGTATGGGTTCCTAAAAACAGCAATGAAACACGGCAAGGACATACTATTCCAGAAGAAGAAAGGGATTATTATTTAGAAAGAATTTACCCAAGCTTTGGTAACTTAGTGCCTAGAGATGTTGCCTCTCGCCAAGCAAAATTTCGAGTGGACGAGCATCGTTCTGCTTTAAAAGGAGGCCAAGCCGTTTATTTAGATTTTAAATCTGCTATTAACCGAGCGGGACAAAAAGCGGTTGCCGATAAATACGGCAACTTATTTGATATGTATCAAAAAATTACAGGAGACAACCCGTATGCAAAGCCGATGCGTATTTATCCCGCCTCTCATTATACTATGGGAGGTTTGTGGGTAGATTATAATTTACAAAGCACTATTTCTGGCTTGCATGTTTTAGGGGAGGCAAATTTTTCTGACCACGGAGCCAATCGCTTAGGGGCATCGGCCTTAATGCAAGGTTTAGCAGATGGGTACTTTGTTATTCCGTATACTTTAGGCAACTATTTAGCCTCGACCTCTTTAGAAGAAGTTTCTGTAAGTCACCCAGCATTTAAAGAAGCAGAAAATACAGTGAAAGAAAAAACGGCTAATTTTTTATCCATTAAAGGAAATAAAACAGTAGAAGAATTTCATCGTGACTTAGGGGCTGTCATTTGGGAAAATGTAGGAATGTCTAGAAACGCTGAAGGGTTAAAAAAAGCCTTAATAGAAATTCCAAAACTACGAGAAGAGTTTTACAATAATTTAAAAGTTACTGGCGACGATAAAAGTAAAAACTACCAGCTAGAAAAAGCCGGTCGCGTGGCCGATTATTTAGAGTTGGGAGAGTTAATGGCCAAAGACGCTTTGCAAAGAGAGGAGTCTTGTGGTGGACACTTTAGGGAAGAGCATCAAACTGAAGAAAACGAGGCTTTGCGAAACGACGAAGATTTTTGCCATGTTTCTGCTTACGAATATAAAGCAGAACAAAGCTTATCTAAAAATATGGAATGGCAATTACATAAAGAAAATTTAGAGTTTACAAAAATAAAACCAAGCACTAGGAGCTATAAGTAACCGTGGAACAGAAAAAGAAAAACTACATTTTAAAACTTTGGAAACAAAAAGACCCAGACGCAAAGGGAAAGTTTGTTACCTACGAAGCAAAAAATATTTCTGACGAAATGTCTTTTTTAGAAATGCTAGACATTGTTAATCAAGATTTTATTAAAAAAAATAAATCTGCCGTGGAGTTTGATAACGATTGTCGCGAAGGAATTTGCGGCGCCTGCTCTTTGGTGATTAACGGCATTCCTCACGGTGCAGAAATGGGAACGGCCACTTGTCAGTTGCATATGCGCACTTTTAAAGATGGAGAAACGATTTTTGTAGAACCTTTTAGAGCAAAAGCCTTTCCTGTGGTTAAAGATTTAATTGTTGATAGAAGTGCTTTTGATAGAATTCAACAAGCAGGGGGTTACACCTCAATTAATACGGGTAACGCTCAAGATGCTAACAGCATTTTAATTGGAAAAAAAGAAGCCGACCAAGCTTTTGATTATGCAGCCTGCATTGGTTGTGGAGCTTGTGTGGCTGCTTGTAAAAATGCTTCGGCCAGTTTGTTTGTAGGGGCTAAGTTAGCCCAATTAGCTTTATTACCCCAAGGGCAAGTAGAAAAAAAAGAACGAAGCAAGCGCATGGTTGCACAAATGGATAAAGAGCAATTTGGATCTTGCACTAACACAGGAGTTTGCTCTGCCGTTTGCCCTAAAGAAATTTCTTTAGATGTTATTACAAAAATGAATTGCGAATTTTTTAAATCGTTGTTATAAATAAAAACCGAGGTATATAGATGTTTAGTTTATTTTTTATAGGTATAGTTCTTTTAATATTTTTTGATGCTTGGTATTTGGTTTCTCAACAAACGGCAAAAATTGTAGAGAGGCTAGGTAAATTTTCCACCGTTGCAAAAGCGGGGCTTCATTTTAAAATACCTGTTATTGACAAAATTGTAACCACTCAAGATTTAAAAATTAATCAGCTAGATGTAGAAATTGAAACCAAAACTAAAGACAATGTTTTTGTAAGAACGCAAGTGTCTGTTCAGTATTTTATTATGCCTAATAAAATTTACGAATCGTTTTATAAATTGGATGACCCCACAAGACAAATTAGAGCCTATATTTTTGATGTCGTGCGATCAGAAATTCCAAAAATGCAGTTAGACGAAGTGTTTGCCAATAAAGAAACAGTGGCAGATGCGATTAAAGAGAGCTTGTCTGACTCTATGGATGATTTTGGTTACTCCATTACCACGGCCCTGGTAACAGATATTGACCCAGACACATTAGTAAAAGAGTCGATGAATAAAATTAACGCCACTGCTCGAGATAAAGTAGCAGCCACCAACGAAGCCGATGCCTCCAAAATTCGCGTGGTAAAAGCAGCCGAAGCTGATGCCGAAAGTAAGCGATTAACCGGTGAGGGTTATGCGCAATTACGAATGGCCATTGCAAAAGGAATGGAAGATTCTATGGCAAGCTTAAAACAAGCAGGCTTAAACTCTGAAGCAGCAACAAATTTAATTTTAACAACCCAGTATTTAGAAACTTTAGAAAAAATGACAGCTCATGGAAAAACCAACACGATTATGCTTCCTGGTGGCGCTGGTGGTGTGGGCGACATTCGCGAGCAATTGCTTTCTGCAATAACAGTTATAAAAGATTAAACCTTATTAATAAAGTTTTGTAAAATATTACTAAGTTCTTTAGGAAAATCTAATTGTGTGCAGTGGCTGCCGTCTTCAAAAATAAACAGCGTACTGTTAGCAATAGCCTTACTAATAGTTTTCTGTTTTTCTAAAGGGGTAAGTGGATCTTTTTTTCCGGCAATAACTAAGGTCGGAACCTTTATTTTTTTAAGTAAATTGGAATAGTCTGCTTTAATCATTTCGTTAAATAGTTTAAAAAATATTTCTTGGTTAATATAAGCAAGCCCTTGGATATAAATTTCAATATCTTTTTTTTCCACAGCGTGAGGGTTAAAGCCTCCCAGCAAAGCAAGCAAATAAGGGCTTAAAGGATTATCGATAACACTTTCCCAAAGTAAGCTAAAGCTTTCTGGCAATGTTTTAGAAAAGCGATTGATATATTCATAAAGCTCTTGCGCTAATTGTTTAGAATAAAACATGCCGTCTAGTGGGTTAGAGGCAAAGCCATTAATTAAACTTAAGCTTTTAAATGAATTTTTATTTTGTTTATAAGCTTCCAACAAAACACTACAGCCAAAACTATGACCAACAAAATGCGCATTAGTAATTTTTAGTTTTTTTAACAAAAACTCAATATCTTTAGCAAGAGCAGAAATAGATACATTCTTTTTTAATTTTGGAGAGGCCGACTTACCATGACCTCTTAAATCAATACTTATTACTTGATAATTTTGTGCTAAATAAAAAGTTTGATAAATAAAGTGATTCATTAAACAGCCGATGCCATAAACAAACACAACAGGCTTTCCTGTTCCGCGCACCTCATAATAAATGGAAGTTTGGTCAAAGCTTTTAAAATGCTTTTTAACTACAGGAACGGGGTTTATTTTTTGTTTTTGGTTCATAGCATAAAAAAATTATAGTAGATGAATTTCAATTTTAATTTTATCTATATAAATAATATCTCGATCTTGCAAGGCGGCGGTGCTAACACTTTGTTTATTAAACAACACCTTATCTGGATGATTAGTTTGAAAAAAGGGAACCTTATTTTTTTGCACAATACTAAAACACAAGTCGGGAATATTATCTCCGACAATAGGTAGGTCATAAGAGCTAGGGCCTATGTGCCGAGGGCCATAACCTAATAACCACTGTGTTTTTCTTTGCAAACCAGTGATAAAAGTTAACCTTACCATGGGGGTAAGGGCTGTTATACTTTTGGCGACAGCTGCATTGGTAAAGTTTTTTTCACTAAGGTTGTCATACAGCAATTGCCCCCAGGTTTTTTGCTCTACGGGAGCGGGGGTGTCGTTGGTTGCTCTTTCGACCTGAATTTCTGTTTTTCCTAGTTGAAAAAGTAGCCCTTCTTTTAACAGCAGCGATTCTGTTTTTTGACCATTAGTGCGAATTTTATTTTTTACGCTTTTATTGATTAGATATAGCCCTTCCTTCTTTTGAAGCACTTGAGCGTGTAGGGAAGAGACATGGGGGTCTTTAATAAGTATATCGTTGCTGGAGTCTCTGCCCAAGGTGATGTTAGGACTCACTTTGTAGTGAGCCCCTTTTAGAGGGCCAGATTGAATAACAAAATAAAAGCTCATGGGTATAAAATACTCTGGAGAAGGGGTTTTGCCAATAAAAAAGAAGTTGTATGAAGGGGGTAAATGTGTTAAAAAATTTCCTAGTCTAAAAAGTGATTGGGTAAATGAATAATTAATAAGGCAAAAGAGGGTTATTTATGGAATGGAAAATGGATAAAGAAAACAATAACTACGAATTGGTGGTTATCATGCATCCAGAAACCTCAGAAGAAGATACAAAAGCCTTTTTTAAACGAGTAGACAGCACTTTAGAGTCACAATTTAAAGGAAAAATAGAATCAATAAACACTTGGGGAAATCGTCGCTTAGCAAACCCTATTAAGCGCATTGCTAATGGTGTATATTTTCACGTGCTTTTTAGCGCACAGGCGTCTTCGATAATCGAGCTGGAGCGTATTATGGGCATTGATGATAAAGTTTTGCGATTTATGCACACGGTTTTAGACAAGCGTGTACCACTTAGCAAACATTTAGATCAGTATCATACGACTTTACAAGAGGTACAGGCTAGTGTTGAAAAAAGGCTGGCAAAACGCCAAACTCTTAGAAAGAATTCCTTTTAAAAAAGTTATTCTTTTTAATCTTTTTATAGCAATTTCTACTATTTTTTTTGGTATAATTGGCTTAATACCCGTTTTACTTTTACGCTTTCGAGCATCAAAAAAGCACTATTGGCTTAGCCTTGTAATTTTACTGGCAGGCTTTGCTATTTTATCGCCAATAGTATTAATTATTTTAATTGCTATTTTGCTAGCCATAGAAACTTTTTTTTTATTGGAGGGGTTTAAATTTTCTTTATTTTTTAACCTTTTAATGTCTAGCCTAGTGGCTACGGGTTTTCTTTGTGCAAGTTTTTTTACACTACAAGATTCTACACTTTTTGTTCAATTATTAACACAGCTAGAACCTTTAAAACAAAAGTTTTTAAGCGAGCTTAGCCCAAAAACATTTACGCAATTACTAGCGCAAGTACCCAGCCTTCTTGTAGTGAGCTTTAGTTTTTTGTTTTTTTTCAGTTTAAGATGGATTAGTTTTTGTAAAAGCAATAATACTTTAGCCGACATAAAACAGTTTCAGTTAAGTGGCTTTAGTACTAACTCTTACTTAGTACAATTAAAAAAAAGAAGCTTTAATTTTTCCGTTTCTTCTTGGGGAGTATGGGTTTTTATTTTGGCCCTGCTCTTATCTTTTGTCGACCTATCTTTGCCACCAGCATTTAAAACCTTTGGCATAAATGTTTTAAACATTTGCTTTGCTTTTTACTTTTTACAAGGTTTAGGAATAATCACCGATGTACTATCTTTACTAAAACTGAAAAAAACCACCAAGCGATTAATCTACCTTATTTCCTTTATTTATTTATTTAGTTTCATTAGTGTTTTAGGCTTTTTGGATTATTGGTTTAGCTTTCGAACCAAGATTAAGCTGTATAAGATATTGAATAAAAAGAAGTGACAGGCAGTGTAAGAAAGCCTATGCTTTGCCATTGTATATTTTATTTATGCGAAATAAGATAAAAATTAAGAGCAATTGACAGTAATTTGGAGGCAGAGCAATGAAGGTATTTTTAAAGGCAGATGTAAAAAATGTGGGAAAAGTTGGTGAAATTATTAATGTAAAGGCGGGCTATGCTCGTAACTACTTAATTCCTAATAATTTTGCACAAGTTGCTACAGAAAAAAATACTAAAGAATGGGCTTATTTACAGCAAGTGGCCACCTCTAAACAAAAAAAAGCTTTTGTAGAGCGAGAAAAAGTATTAGCCAAGCTAAAAGAAGTATCGTTGTCTTTTTCTCACGAAGCGAAAAGCAATGGCGAACTATTTGGATCCATTACTATGCATAACATCCTTTCTGCTTTAGAAGAAAAGGGTTTTTCTTTAGACAGGCGCGATCTTTTATTAGAAGCACCTATTAAAAATACAGGTAAAATTCAGTTAAAAATTAATTTAGCCAAGGGTTTAGATACAGAGATTACTGTTACAGTAACTCCATTAAAAAGTACTGCCGCAGCCCCTGTGCATAGTGAAAAAACCATTCAAGAAATAGAAGCCGAAGAAGCCGAAGACGAAGCAGAGTAATTAAAAATAATTACTTGGGAGCCCAGTTTTTTACAGAAGCACTTTGAGAAAAACGGGTGTTAGAAGTCGTTTGTTTTGCGGGGCTAGGAGCAATCTCTGTAACAGGGTTAGTAAATCGCCCGTATTCTGGAAACCAAGCTAAGTTTACATATCCTGTTGGACCACTTCTTTGTTTGGTAATAATAATTTCTGCTTTATTTTTTAACTCTACTTTGTCAGGTTCGTAATAAGATTCACGGTAAAGCATCATAATTAAATCGGCATCTTGCTCTATGGAACCAGACTCTCTTAAGTCGGATAAAATTGGTCTGCGATCAGATCGCCCTTCCACTCCACGATTTAGCTGAGCTAAGGCAACTACAGGGATATTTAGTTCTTTAGCTACCGCTTTAAGTAGTCTAGAAATTTCTGAAACTTCTCGTTCTCGGCTCTCTACCTTTTTTCCAGCAGTCATAAGCTGAAGATAATCTACTACAATCAAATCTAAACCTTGTTTCTTTTTCATTCGCCGCACTTTTGCGCGAACATCTAAGGGAGTTAGCATAGAGGAGTCATCTAAAAATAAAGAAGTTTCACTAAGTTTGGCGGCGGCATCAATTAATTTAGTCCAATCTGAATCAGAAAGTTTTCCTGTACGCATTTTTGCTGCATGAATTTCGGCAAGGTTAGAAAGTAACCGCATCATTAATGCTTCTTTAGACATCTCCACAGAAAAAAAGGCGACTTTTTTCTTTTCTCTTAAAGCAGCATGCAGGGCAATGTTTAACCCCAATGCCGTTTTCCCCATAGACGGGCGGGCTGCAATAATTATTAATTCGTTTTCGTGAAAGCCCGAGGTCATAGTATCTAAGGCTTCAAATCCAGAAGATATTCCGCTGATTTGTCCCGGGTTGGAGTATAGCTTTTCTAACAAGGCCACGCTGGATTTAACTACAACACTAGGTTCTGTTAGTTGTTGGGAATGGCTTTTATTTTCGGTAACAGAAAAAATATCAGACTCCACCTTGTCGATAAAAGTAGGGTACTCTTCAAAGTTTTCTGAGTAAGCGTCGTGGCTAATATCGCCACAAATATTAATCAATTGTCTAAGCTTTGCTTTTTCTGCCACAATATTTGCGTATTGTGATAAATAACTAGTGGAGTGAGTGTTGTCGATAATGCTACTTAGGTAAGCGTGCCCTCCAATTAACTCTAGCTGATTACTATTAGTTAATAAATTGGATAAGGTTACTAAATCAATGGGCTCGTTTTTGTAGCTGAGCTTTTCCATAGCGGTAAAAATTTTTTGATGGGAAGGTTTATAAAAACTACCGGCTTTTAAAAGGTGCTGTATGTCTGTCCAAGCATTGGGGTCGAGCATAATGCCACCCAAAACAGCAATTTCGGCTTCTATATTATGAGGGGCTTGTTTTTCTTTTGTCATATTTTATTGGGAAATAAACCGAGTATGTTTTTTAATACAAATTTGGTAATCGGTAATTTTCTTTTTTAATGTATTGCGACTGAAACCCAAAAGATGTGCTGCTTTTAATTGGTTGCCCTTATGTTTTTTTAAAGCCAGCTCAATTAAAGGTCTTTCCATTTGTTCTTTTAAAATATCAAATAAATTTTCTACATCATCTAAAACAGAATTTTTAAATAAGTATTCTAGCTTGCAGTAAATTATTTCTTCTAAGCTAGTCTCTGTAATATCGGCTACAAAAAGATGATCAGAACAACTATAATGGGAAAGGTCTTTGTCGGCACTATTTTGAGATGGACCCATGCTAGAATGTCTAAAAAAGTCGGAATTCATTAGTGTCCTATTTGTAATTCTTAGTGATTTTGAGTGTGTTTTATCTTGCAGGCCTAGCAATGGCAAGGTTTTCTGTTGTCAAGTTGCCCTGGTCAAAAAATGACAGTATTGCCATAGGTTTTTTTTTGTATTTTTTAAACGCCTTGTTGCTTATTGGGCCATAAATATTTGTGTAGTTGAATTTGTAGCTGGGCAGACGATCCAGCGGCTAAAATTTTTTCTGCTAAGTGCGTAGCTGTGATTTCACCCCAAGAGGGCGAATACAAAACCTTAGAGTGGGTTAAATGGTTTTCTTGGATAAATTTCTCTGCCCAATCAAAGTCTTCGTCAGAGCAAATTACAAACTTTAACTCCGTATTAAACAGGTTTTTTAGGTTATCCTTGTGAACAGGGGCACAGGCCTTGCTGTGAGGAGTTTTTATATCAATAATTTTTTTTACTCGAGAGTCTACCAGCACTGTACTTTTGTCTCCACTAGTTTCTAGGGAAACGTGATAAGATTTATCACACAGTTGCGTCATTAAAGGGTACACATCTTTTTGCAACAAAGGTTCCCCCCCCGTAATACAAACATGTTTGCTGGGGTACTTTTGTATTTTTTGCATAAGCGTTAAAATATCTAGCTGCTCCCCTTTATGATAGGCGTATTTTGTATCACAGTATTGGCACCGAAGGTGGCAACCAGACAGGCGAATGAAAATAGTAGGCAAGCCCATCTTGCTACTTTCCCCTTGAAGACTAAAAAAAATTTCGTTAACTTTTACTATTTTTTTCAAAACCAGACTTTTTTTACCTTTTAAGTAGTGTACACTAACATACATGACTTATGCTGATTTTCAAAGAGACATTCGCGGAGTGCTGTGGCTAAGTTTTACTATTTTTTTAGGGGTCTCTTTGTTTTCGTATCATCCAAAAGATCCGTCTATGCTTTTTTGGACAAATGCATCCATTCATAATCTTTTTGGTTTTTTAGGCTCTACTGTTGCCTACATGCTTTATAAAATGTTTGGATTATTTTCTTGGGTTTTTGTGCTTATGGCGGGTAACTTGTCTTACAAAACCTTTCGCTCTCAACAGGTGGCCTTTGATTTTAAACTAGCCTTTTTATACTTAAGCTTAAGCGTTATTTTGTGTTCTTTATCGCAAGCGCATTTTATGGATAGTATTTTTTATAAAAATATTGTTGTGGGAGGGGCGGTAGGCAGCTTTGTAGTTAATTCACTAATTAAAACTTTAAACTGGTGGGGTTTGGTTATTAGTTTATGGGCGGGGCTGTTTATTGTGACCTTAGGATTAACCAAAAAATCTTTAAAGCATTTGTCAGGCATTCTTTGGAAAGGCGTTACATTTATTTTTAGCAAAACATTTTTTCAAACCGTATTTTTACCACTGCGATGGACTAAAATTGTGTGTTTGTTTTTTTTATTAAAAGCAAGAGCTTTATGGAAAACAGGAAGTACACAAATTTCCTCTTTGTCGGCAAAGGAACTAGAAGAAGATGCCAACGATGAGCAACTGGAAGAAGAAGGCGAAGAAGAAGAAGAGGAAGAAGGCGAGGAAGAGGAAGAAGAGTGGGAAGAAGAGAGCGAGGGCGACGACGAAGTTTTAGTTGCTAAGCCTAGTAAAAAGAAACGAAAAGTAAAAATGAAAGTGTCGGTGAAAAGAAAACTAGGCCACTGGACATTACCTAAAATATCTATTTTATCAGACCCCCCTTTAATAAGAGAAAAAGTGACTCCCGCAGAGATTAAAGAAAAGGCAGCACTGTTAAAACAAAAACTAGAACAATTTAATGTGTCTGGGGAAATAGTAAATGCTCTGCCAGGCCCAGCGGTAACTTTATTTGAATTTAAACCAAACATTAATGTTCGAGTTAGTCGCATCACTGACCTTGCCGATGATTTATCTTTAGCTTTAAGTAGTGAGTCGGTTCGGATTATTGCCCCTATTCCGGGGCGAAATGTTGTGGGCATTGAAACCTCTAATGTCAGTCGCGAAACGGTGTATTTAAAAGACATTGTTGCAGACAAAAAATTTTGGACGGAAGATTCTTATTTACCTATATCTTTAGGAAGAGATGTGGGTGGCTTTCCAAACACTGTGGATTTACGAAAAATACCTCATATGTTAGTGGCAGGCTCTACGGGCTCGGGAAAGTCGGTGTTTACGGTATCGACTTTGTGTAGTTTTATTTTTAGGCATACACCAGATTCTTTAAAATTAATTTTAGTAGATCCAAAACAAGTAGACTTAACCATTTTTGATGACATTCCCCATTTGTTAACTCCGGTTATTCGTGACCCTAAAAAAGCGGTTCGTGTTTTAAATTGGGCCATTAAAGAAATGGAAAAGCGTTATCGATCTATGTCACAATTTAATGCTAGAGGTTTAGACGCGTTTAATTCTCATGTTAAAAAGTTTTCTGAAAAACAAATTTTAAAACATTTTGAATTTAACCAAGATTGCGCAAAAAGAGAAAGTTATTATTACGAAGAACAACCTTACATTGTTATTGTTGTAGAAGAGTTTGCCGACCTTATGGCCGTAGATAAATCTAATGTGGAGCAAGCGGTAGTGCGCTTAGCACAAATGGCTAGAGCCTGTGGTATTCATTTAATTTTAGCTATGCAAAGCCCGCGTAAAGATGTGGTTACGGGTTTAATAAAAACCAATATTCCTGGAAGAGTGAGTTTTAAGGTGGCCAGCAAAACCGACTCGCGCATTATTTTAGATGAAGGTGGGGCCGAGCGATTATTAACTCGAGGGGATATGTTATTTTTAGCCCCAGGAATTTCTAAGCCCAAACGCTATCATGGGCCTTGGTTACCTGACGAGGATATTTCTAAATTAATTAATTTTTGGAAAAACCAGGGCGATCCACTGTATGATGAAAAAGCTATGCAGTTTTTAAACGGTAAGTCGGAAGAACACAAAGAGGGCTTTAGCATGGGCGATGCTGACGAGCAAGACGAACGCTATGAAGAAATTTTACAAGCGGTTTCTTCCATGAAAATGGTTAGTGCCTCTTTGCTTCAAAGAAAATTTCGCTTGGGTTATCCTAGAGCCGCGCGCATGATTGAGTTATTTGAGCAGGCGGGAATTGTTGGCCCACCACAAGGAAGCAAGCCTCGACAAGTTTTAGCAAACAACCCAGATGCAGAGGCGTAATATGTGTAAAAAAGTATTTACCAAGCTAACAAGAAAACAACTGCTTATTTATAGCCTTTGCTGTATTCATGCTTTTGCTTTTAGCGGGTGTGGTTTAAAGGCAGATCCAAAACCTCCCGTGACATCAGTAATAAATTAAAGCAAGTTACATAGTGTATGCAAAAATATTCTGGAATTATTACCGCCTTGGTTACTCCTTTTTATAAAGGGGAGGTAGACTATCCATCTTTAAAAAAACTAATACAATTGCAATTGGATTCTAAAGTTCAAGGCTTTGTAGTTAATGGAACCACGGGAGAGAGCCCTTGTCTTTTTCCTGAAGAAGTAAAGAATATTTTTTCTTTTGTAAGCGGCGAAGCTTCCACGCAGGCCAATGTAATTTTAGGCACAGGAAGTAATTCTACTTATGTGGCGGATCAAAAAATAAAACAAGCAGTGTCTTGGGGAGTGAAAACGGCATTGGTGGTTTGCCCGTATTACAACAAACCCTCTCAAGCAGGGCTAGTACAACACTTTCAATATTTAGCACAACAAAACAAAAGCATAAATATTTTATTATACAATGTACCTTCTCGAACAGGCGTAAGTTTAGATATACAGAGTTTAAAAACATTATCTGCCGAGCCTAATATTATAGGCATTAAAGAAGCTTCGGGAAATATAGATTTTGCAAAACAAATTGTAAAACAAAAACTATTTTCTAGCATACTCAGCGGTGATGATTTATCTTTTAACGACTTTATGAAAGTCGGCGGCAATGGATTAGTGGGGGTAGCCACACACATTTTGGGAAAAGAGTTTAATGCCGTTTTTAAAAACACAGCAGAAAGAAAAAATTGGGAAACTTATTTACCCTTACTTAAAGCTTTGTATGCAGAAACCAACCCCATGGGAATAAAAAAAGCATTAGCTTTGTTAGGAATTATTAAAAGTGCCGAGCTAAGGTTGCCCATGGTAGAAGGAAGCGGGCAAGACATTGCCAAAGAGCTAAAAAAACTAGGTTACTTATAGGTAATGGTTACTATGAAAAAACAATCTATTTTACTTTTTGGCGGTTCTGGAAAAATGGGAAAAGAGCTGCAAACTTTAATAAAAGAACATGCTTTTTTTTCTTTATACAAAAGCCCTGATTCTAGCTTAACCGATGTGGACCCGCAGCAAGTGGATTTAGTTATCGATTTTTCTCACCAAAAAAGTTTTTCTAACATTGCAAAATGGGCGGAAAATAACCGCAAAGCTTTTTTGTCTGGCACAACGGGCTTAACAGAAAAAGACTTTAATTTATTAAAAAGTATTTCGTTATCCATACCCGTTTTTTGGTCAGCGAATATGAGCGTGGGGGTTTATTTATTAAATTTGTGTTTAAATATAATAAGTAAAAAAACGCAGGGGCTGGAATTTAAATATGCTATTGAAGAAACACATCATGTAGATAAAAAAGATTCGCCCAGTGGCACAGCCTTAAGTTTGTTGCGTGTTTTAAACGACAATAATATAGAAGCAAAAGTGTGCTCTAACAGACAGGGCAAGGAGCTGGGGGTGCACACCGTTAATTTAGTTTCTGATGAGGAAAGCTTACTGTTAAAGCATAAGGCTCACAGCCGCCGTGTTTTTGCTAAGGGCGCCATACGGGCTGCGGAGTTTTTGGTATGTCAGCCCTCCGGTTTGTATACAATGGAAAATTTATTTTCTTAAACGAGTTTGGGGCAGGGTAGTTTGACTAATCCGCATAAAAATCGCAACATATCTTAATAGATATTGGTGCATATTAAGGAGAAAAAATGTTTAAAAAATCTTTTTTTACAGTATTGATTGGGGCTTTATTACTGAACCCAGCAACAACTTTTGCGGGAATATTTAACCCCAACGCAGCAAACCAAAATCCTTTTTTGGAATTGCAACAGTTATTTGCCCAAGGGAATACAAACTTTTCTTTTAATTTAAAAAAACAAAATTGGTATTCTGGGCGTTGTTTTCAGCCCTACTCTAACCTTCCAGAGGCGTCATTATTGTTTTTATTACCTGGCGATTTTTACAGAAACTCTTCTGATCGCGGACCACTGTTTCCAGACAGTCCAAGAATGTGGTTATTAGGTTCGGATAAAACCAACGCCAATGAATTTGACACTGTAACCCCTAAAAAAGAAAAGGCTATTTTAAAACTATTACGAAATAACCCTGCCCCTCCAATAGAACGATTTTCTAATAGTTTGGCAGCGCGGTGGCAAACAAAAGGGTCGGGAATTGCTTTAAGAAATGCTAATGACTACTTAGTGGTGCAAAAGTTTTCTTTATATAATAGCTATGTTTCCGAATATTGTTATTATTTTAAAAAAGTAAAATAACGGTAACTAGCTTGTCCGTATAATTTTTAGTGTAATTTTTAGTATTTTTGTAGGCAAAGCCCAAGGAGTGATAAATGCAATTTTATATTGATACAGCAGATATTAGTGAAGTAAAAGAGGCCTTGTCTAGAGGTTGGATTGAGGGAGTTACCACCAACCCTAGTTTAATTGCAAAATCTGGCCGCGACATTAAAGAAGTGGTTAAAGATTTATTAGACCTAAGTCCAGGCTGGATTTCTGTGGAAGTTTTAGCCACTCAAGCAGAAGAAATGATTAAAGAAGGTACTGCATGGGCCGAATTAGGAGAGGCAATAGTCGTGAAAGTTCCCATGACCGAAGAGGGAATGAAGGCGGTTCGCCACTTTTCTGCCGTGGGAATTAAAACCAATGTGACCTTAGTGTTTTCTCCATTGCAGGCGTTAATGGCAGCTAGGGCGGGGGCCACTTTAGTTTCTCCTTTTGTGGGAAGGCTAGACGATATTGGCCATACTGGCATGGAGTTAGTAGAACAAATTATACAAATTTATGATAATTATGATTTAGAAACACAGGTGTTAGTGGCCAGCGTTCGCAACAATCAACACATTTTAGAAGCAGCACTTTTAGGTGCCGAGGTGTGCACGGTACCGTTTAAAGTATTAAAACAGATGTTAGTGCACCCACTTACAGACCAAGGGCTAGATATCTTTTTAAAAGATGCGCAAGTAGCCAATGGGAAACGATAAAGCATGAAAAAAATATTGTGCGTTTCTTTTTTATTATGGCTAAGTTCTTGTAATTTATTTATTTTAAGGCCGGTTAGCGTGGCGGTTAACAAGCCCATATATAAAATTGTGCCGGCTTTAGCTAAAATAGTACCTATTGATATTCAAGAAAGAAAGAATATTCGAGTGTTTTCTTCTAAATATTTTCGCATTATTAAAAAGGCAGGGAAAATTTACTTTGTGCAAATTTATTCGTATGACTCCAAGCCCACGACGCGCTATCGGCTAAACTTTAATATTTCTGGGGATAGCAACCCCTACACACTATTTGCTACAGTCATAAAAGAAAAACAATTTATTAATCATGGTAAGCGTATTTATGAATCTGTTGAAGTTTCTGAACAATTAAAAGAGGTTGTTAGAAAAACTTTGACTAGTCACCTAGGCAAAAGGGCTAAAAGCTTTAATATGATTGACGACTTCCGAGTTTTTTGAAAACATTTTAATATCCACTGACTAGTCAAAGAAGCACACAAGGATAGAGATATGTTAAAGTTAGGATTATTATTTAAAACTACTTATTCTTTTTTTTTATTTAAAATATTACCGTCTTTTTTAATACTCAATGCCGGTTTAGAATCCGACACTGCGTTAGTAGAATTAGTTTCTTCGCCGGTTCACGAAATCAGCATGGATAGCGCCGCCAGTGCTTATGCCGTTATCGAGGACAGTTCCTTTTTAGTAGAAGAGATGGAGCAAAATAATAAAAGCATAAAAAACATAAAAACTCCTTTATATGCAATATCCTTTTTAAAGGCTCACCAAAACTTTGCTGTCTCCGCCGCCAAAGGAAAAAGAAATATTGCTAGTGCTTCTTCGGAGACACTAAGCACAGGCAATATATTTAACTGGTCGGCTTGGTATACAGAAATGGAACAAAAAGGAGGGGGGCTTACCCTTGACCAAAGACAAAGCCAAAATTTAATGGCCAGTGCCAATTTTAAAACCACGCCACAGCAAAAAACTAAAAGCAATAAAAGTTTAGGCCCTGCAATTTCTGGAAAATTTTTGTTAAAAGATGGTTTGTTTATTAATGGCTCCGAGGTGTTTATTTATCAAATGCACAACGGGCTAAAAGTTTCTGAAGCAAAAATTGATTACCAAAAGGCAAGGTTCTTTTTAAAAAACGCTGCTTTTAATAGTTATATTGTTGCCGAGTTAAGAAGTAACTCTGGAGAATTAATTGGTTTTTCTAAAGTGCGCACCAGCAGCCTAACTTTACCTGCAGTTTTGCCAATTAGAGATGTTTCCAAAGGTTTAAAAGGGCTCGCTTTGTCTAGTCAAACTTTATGGGGAGGAAATTTATCCAACAAAACACCAAGTGGTAAGGTAAGTTTTTATGCAGAATCTTTAGACCGAAAAATTTTAAAAAGCAAAGGCTTATATAGAGACATTAACATGAGCAAAGGTTCTAATTATTTATTAGGAGCTTACCACCTTAACCATTGGCCGAGCTTATCTTTTGGCAATACTTTTAGCTTAAGTAATTTGTATTCTTTTTCGAAGTCTATAATTGATTCTTTTTTATATTTATTAGAATGGGATTTAGAAATTTCTAATAAACCCTCTATTGTATGGGGAAGAATTTCTTATAAAGGAAGGCCTGTGCAAGGGGCAAAACTTCAACTTTACAACTCTAACATAAAGCCCATTTACTTTGACAGCTGGGTTCCTAACAAAGAGCTATCTAGCACTAGTGCTTCGGGCTTGTTTGCTTTTGTAGGTTTAGAAAGCGGAGTAAATTCCATAGGGGTGCAATTTGCACAACATTCTTATAATTCTAAATTTGTTCCCGTTCAAAGTGGCGCGGTTTCTTTTGTAGATTTTATTGAATCAAAAAATAGAAAAAAACACATTATACCTTACGATTTATTTTCTAAAAAGTTTGTGCAAGCAAAAGTAAAATTATTAGGGTCTGATTACGGATCTTTTGTTACCGAAGGTGGCAAAGTAGTTCTTCCCCAACAAAAAGATGGCGAAAATTTGCAGCTATTCGAAGTGGAGCCAAAAAACACAAGCTACCAAGCTTTAAGTATTCTTTCTTTTTCTAACAAAAACCAATTAGAAATTCCCATGCTTCGAAAAGCATGGCTTAGTAAAATGGCAAAAAACATAACGCTTGTGGACGAATCTAGCGTTTTGATTGGGGTGAGTCAAAAAACCGTAGCTTTTAGCGCGAACATTAAACCCTTGTTAGATTCCCCTCCCCATTTAAAAAGACAGCTTTTTTATTTTGATAAGCAGTGGCAAACCTATAAACAACCCAATAAGAAAACCATTGGTTTTATTGCCTTTAACCTACCAAGAGGTTCTTATAGCGCCAATGTGGTTACAAGGCATAATTCGGTTTTACAAACAGCCACTAAACTGGTTATTTCTGAACCTAAAAGCGTGCAGATATTGCAATTTTAAGAGTATTTTTAAATTTAACAAATTTTTTCTAGAGTTTTTCTACTTTTTATTTGCCAGAATTTAATGTTGTGCTAGAGTTTAGGCAAATATGTCTATAATATAGTAATAGGTAGGCGCTAAAATATAAGGGGATAATTATGGCTGAAGTACTAGTAGTAGCAAGTAAGGTAAAAAAATATATTAAAGAAGCTGGTGGGTGCAATACTTCTGCAGAAACAGTGGCTGCATTAAGCCAAGCGGTAGAAAGATTGTGCAAAAAAGGCATTGAAGCTGCTAAAAGTGAAAATCGCAAAACAGTAATGGATCGCGATATCATGAGAGATCATATTTAATTACTTTTAGTAACCACGCGAAGTTAATTTTACTTCCTTTGTGTAAACAAAAAAAGCTACAATTTAATTATTGTAGCTTTTTACTTTTTCACTCCTGCGGGTTTATGTTAGTGGGTTTATATTATGATGCACTTTTTTAAAGGGTTTTTAGTTTTCTTTAGAGGAATAAAATTAGCTAAAGAGCATAAGTCTTTGCAAAAATGGATTTTTATGCCTCTAATTTTTGCAGGGCTATTATTTTTTGCCGGAAACTTTTTTTCTATTTCCTATCTTTCTAAATTTATAGACAACACTTTAGTTTTTATGTCGTCTTTTTGGGTATACCCTCTATTGGCTGGGTTATTAAAGGCCACTTTATGGTTTAGTTTTTCTATATTGCTTTTGTATGTGGTTTTTAGCATTTTTACTGTTATAGCTAGCCCTTTTCATTTATTTTTAGTGGAATCTTTTTGCAAGAAGAAAAATTCTTCTGTAGCTACCGAAGTAACAGTGAAAAAAAAAATACAGTTATTTTTCTTTTTATTGCAAGTAAGCATAAAGCGCGTAGTTTTTTTTTCTATTTTAGGCCTCTTGTTTTTTGTATTATCATTTTTTCCAGTAATATCCATTTTTTCTAATTTTGCAATGATGTGGATTATTGCTTTAGATAGTATGGACTATGTTATGGAGCTTAAAGCCTTACCCCTGTTAAGCCGCCTAAAATTTTCTTTTACTTTTTTCCCCTTTTTTTTAGGCTTAAGTAGTTTTTTATCACTAAGCTTTATAATTCCAGGAATATTGTTAGTAGCATTTCCCTTTATTGTATTGGGAGCAACAGAATATTTTATGGATAATATATAAAGCTAAGCGTACAGGCTAAAGCCTTTGCGATAGCGGTTTTTAAAAGTTTAGGCCTTTTTTTAAAGGGCACTTGCTTTTTTTCTTCTAAGGAGTATTTAAACATTATATTTATTAAGGAGTTATTATGTTTGCAAAAAGTATTATCAGTATATGCATGGTTTTTGGATTTATTTCTTCAGTTCAGGCGGCGGGAAATGCAAAAAAAGGAAAGGCTAGGGCCGCCACTTGCTTTGCTTGTCACGGGGCAAAAGGAATTAGTGTCAGTCCTGTGTGGCCTAATTTGGCGGGTCAAAAACAGGCCTATTTAGTAAAGCAATTAAAAGCATTTAAGTCGGGCGCCCGTAAAGACCCAAGCATGAAGCCTATGGTTGCAGGGTTAAGCGTTCAAGATATGGAAGACATTGCTGCGTATTTTAGTTCTTTAAAATAACCAGCGCGGTTTTTATATTGGAGAAACTTTTAAGTTTGGCTTATCCAGTTCGTTTTGCAAAATATTTTCTATAGCTTGCAAAGTTCCCGTGAGTGCGCTGGGGCAACCTCCACAAGCACCTTGATAAAGAATTTTTACTTCATCGTCTAAAATTTCTATAATATCAATATCACCACCGTCGGCTTGTAGGGCGGGCCTTACTGTGCGATCTAAAATTTCATTTATTTTTTGAATTTCGGGGTTGTCGGATTGGTGTGATTTTTTAACCTTTGGTTTTTTTTCTTCAAAAGGGTCGTAGTCTAAAAAGTCAGGGTTGTGAATATTAATGCGCGTTTTTATAATAATTTGCACATTGCTAATTAAATCTTCTTTTTCTATTTCTTCGGTGTAGGTGATGCTTAAAGTGTTGCGAAAAACATAAACTTGTTTTACGCCCTTTAGGGTAACTAGTGCATAAATTAGCGGCAAATTATTACACTCATCCGGCTTGGTAAAAGTGGCCTTGCCCTCTGACTTTAAAACTTGATTAATAATAAACTTTAAAGCCCATGGGTTAGGTGTGTCTTGCACTTTAATTAAAATATCTTCGGGCCGTATGTCTACTGTGCTCATGGTTATAGCTATATAATTTTTTATATAAAAGAGCTAGCGTTTTTGTTTTTAAAGGGCTGTTGCTTTTTTTTCTGTTTAAGCTAGTCTGGCAATGTTGGGGGCCATAGCTCAGCTGGGAGAGCGCTACGCTGGCAGCGTAGAGGTCAGGGGTTCGATCCCCCTTGGCTCCACCAAACTTTGCAAAACAATATTTAAACTTGCACTCCCGGCAAAGCAATCAATAAAATTATTCTTCTCCAATGGTTATTGCTAAGCATGTTCAAACTTTTTAATAGACCGCACAGGCTTATTATTGTATCTTCACAGCAGTAAAAACAAGAAAGGACAGGGCGATGATTAGTGCAAATAATGTTAGTTTAGCCTTTGGTGGGCAAAAATTATTTGATGATGTAAATGCAAAATTTACTCCCGGAAATTGTTACGGGTTAATTGGAGCTAATGGAGCTGGAAAATCTACCTTTTTAAAAATTCTTTCTTTAGACATTGAACCACAAACAGGAACGGTAAGCTTGGGGCACGGCGATCGCCTGTCTATGTTAAAGCAAGATCACTTTGCCTATGACGAAAATAGCGTTTTAGAAACGGTGTTAATGGGAAATAAAAAACTCTATTCTATTATGAAAGAAAAAGACGCCATTTATGCAAAAGAAAACTTTTCTGACGAAGATGGCGTTCGTGCGGGCGATTTAGAAGCACAATTTACAGAACTTAACGGGTGGGAGGCCGAATCCGAAGCTGCAACCTTGCTTGCAGGCCTAGGCATTAGCACCAAATTTCATGAAAAAGTTATGAAAGATTTATCAGGCGATACAAAGGTTAAGGTGTTATTAGCTCAAGCCTTAATTGGTTCGCCAGAAGTGTTATTGTTAGATGAGCCAACCAACCATTTAGATATTGCCGCCATTCATTGGTTAGAAAATTTTTTACTAAATTTTACCAATACCGTTATTGTGGTTTCGCATGACAGACATTTTTTAAATAAAGTGTGTACACATATTGCCGACCTAGATTTTAAAAAGCTAACTGTTTATGCGGGAAATTATGATTTTTGGCGCCAGTCCTCCGAGCTAGCTTTACAATTGCGCAGCGATCAAAAAAGAAAAGCCGAAGACAAGGCCGATCAATTAAAAAGTTTTATTCAAAGGTTTTCAGCAAATGCAGCAAAATCTAAACAAGCCACTTCTCGACAAAAGCAATTAGAAAAATTAAAAATTGAAGATTTACCACGAACAACTAGAAAATACCCCTACATTACTTTTCAGCCCAAGCGCGAAGCGGGAAAAGATTTATTATTAGTAGAAGGCTTAACAAAAAGCATTAATGGAGAAAAAGTTTTAGACAATATTTCTTTTAACCTTAAAAAAGGCGACAAAGTTGTTTTTTTAGGGAAAAACGATGTGGCTAAAACATTACTTTTTCAAATATTAGAGGGAGAGGTAAAGCCCGACGCAGGGACTGTGCAGTGGGGAGTAACTACCACTAAAGCGTATTTTCCCTCTGATAATTCTGTTTATTTTGCCGATGGAAAATATTCTATTTTAGATTGGTTGCGCCAATACTCCGAAGAAAAAGACGAATCTTTTATTCGTGGGTTTTTGGGAAAAATGTTATTTTCGGGCGACGAAGCACTTAAAAAAACCAATGTACTATCGGGCGGCGAAAAAGTGCGTTGTATGTTTTCTAAAATGATGTTGTCGGGGGCGAATGTATTAATATTAGACGGACCCACTAATCATTTAGATTTAGAAAGTATTACCGCCGTGAATGATGGTTTGGCAAAATTTAACGGAACAGCTTTATTTACCTCCCATGATCACGAATTTATTCAAACCGTAGCTAACCGAATTATCGACATTGACGGAAAAGTTATTGAAGATAAGTACACCTCTTATGACGAATATTTAAGTTTATAAAATGGCTTCTAGTTTAATTATTGTTAGTTTTTACTACAAAAAAAAAGGAGCTAATAATTAGCTCCTTTTTGTCACAATAATTTATAAATAATTATACTAAATTAGTAGCGTCCGCCACGACCACCGCCGCCACCGCCGCCACCGAATCCACCGCCGCCACCGCGAGGTCTGTCTTCTTTTGGACGAGCTTCGTTAACTTTTAATGAACGACCTTCATAGTCTTGTCCATCAAACTTTGAAATCGCTTTTTGCGCTTCATCATCTGTTCCCATTTCGATAAAGCCAAAACCTTTACTACGGCCTGTTTCTCTATCTGTAATAAGTGTGATAGTTTCTACTGTTCCACATTCTGCAAATGAATCACCTAATGTTTGTTCTGTCACTGTAAAGGGAAGGTTCCCTACGTATAGTCTTTTACCCATTTTTCTTTTTCCTCTGTTTTGGTTCTTTGCTTAAATGGCACTTGCCAGTCATGCAAAAAACAACCTAGCATAGTCATTAGGGCATTGCAAACCCTTTAGCGAAGCATTTTTAAGCATTTTTTAACCGCGACGATGCAAGCTTGCACCTCCTCTAAGGTGTTGTAAATAGAAAGGGAAATTCTAGTTAGGCCGGTGTTAATTTTAAGCTCTTCAACCACCAAGGGTTGTGCACAATGATTGCCCGTTCTAACGCAAAAACCCTGCATACTTAATAACTGGCCAATATCAGAAGAGTGTATGTCTTGCACACTAAAGGAGCAAATATTTACTCGTGTTTTTAAAGGGCCCAGAATGCTAAGTCCAGAAATGGTCCCCAGGCCCTCGTCGAGAGCTGTTAATAAAGCTTTTTCATGATTATGAATATTTTGTAACCCAATGTTTTGCACATAATTTAAAGCATGCCCCAAGCTAATAGCTTGTACAATGGGAGGGGTGCCCGCTTCAAACCTATGAGGAGGACAGGCTAAAGCACAAGACTGTTTGTTCACAGAAGAAATCATTCCTCCGCCCACCTGATAGGGTTTTAGATGTTCTAGCAAATTGTCTTTAACCCATAAAACTCCAATGCCTGTGGGGGCAAAAATTTTGTGCCCCGAGAACACTAAAAAATCAGCGCCCAATTGTTTTACATCGGTGATATTAGAACTAATAGATTGAGCAGCATCTAATAAAACTTTTATTTGATTTTTTTTAGCCACTGCAGTGAAGTCTTCCACAGGGTTAATAATCCCCAAAGCGTTAGAGCAAATAGTTAAAGCTAATAGTTTAGTTTTTTTAGTAATTAAACTTTTAAAGTGATTAAAATCTAACTCCCCCGAAGGTAAACAATCAATAAACTTTAATACCAAACCATATTCTTTAGCGATACTTTGCCAAGGCAAAATATTAGAATGATGTTCTAAGCTACTAATAATAATTTCGCTCCCTTTAGGAAAGTATTTTGCATACGATTGTGCGACAAAGTTAATGGACTCGGTAGTTCCCTTGGTAAAGATCACTTCGTTTTGTTTGCCGTTAATAAAAGTGGCTACATTTTCTCTAGCCTTTTCGTAATCGGCACTAATGTTTTGGCTTAACTCATGAGCGGCTCGGTGAATGTTTGCCGTTTTAAAAAGATAAAGGTCAGAAAGTTTATCAATAACAGGCTTTGGCTTTAAAGTGGTGGCCGCACTATCTAGATAAACCAAAGGCTTTTCTTTTATTTGTAAACTTAGTTGAGGAAATTCAGAGCGAATTTTTTTTATATCGTATGTTTTATTCATCATATTTTTTTAAAATACTGCTAATGGTTTTTTTAATAACAGGGTTAGTTATATTACTATATGTTTCTTTTATAAAGGCTTGTTTTAATAATTGTTTAGCTTTTAGCAAAGAAATTCCTCGAGACTGAAGGTAGTACAGTTCTTCTGCTTGCACTTGCCCCGTAGTGCTTCCGTGGGCGGCCTTTACATCATCTGTTTTTACTTGCAATTGAGGCTGAGAGATAACTTTTGTTTTTTTAGAAAAGCTTAAATTATTATTAAGTTGATGACTATTAACCTGTGGACAATCAGAGCCAATAAATACTAAAGCATTAAAAACACTTTTTGCAAAATCATCTAACAGGGCTTTGTGTAATTGGGAGGATTGCCCACAAGGCTTTAAGTGATAAATATTACTACAATGATGGTTGTTTGTTTTATTTTTAGCTAAAGTTAAAGCTTGTTCAAAAAAATTAGAGGCTTTACCCATTAAAAAAGTATGAACATTGTACAGCGAAGAAAGCTGGTTAACTGATACGGGGGTAGTGTTGTTTACCGAATAATAATTAAGATACATTTGGCTATTTTGGTGCAAATAATTATGCATGTGCCGGACAGACATTGCCGACGAAGTTTTAGAATTTTCACTGATAAAATTTAAACAAGCATTTTCTTGCACAGAAATAAAAGAACTAACATTGTGTAGATCCATTGCTTCATCACTACCTGTGTAGGATTCATAAACACTTGCCGAAGCGTTTTTTTTCACAACAATTCCATACTGCAAGTTTTGGTATTTTTGAGAACAAGGAAGATGGATGGCAATAGGGTGCGCAAGGTGTTGGTTTTCTTTAACAGACAGCAGGGCATATAATTGATTGTCTGTATTAAAGATATTTTGAAAACTAGAAAAATCTTTTTTACTACGAAGCGATTGTAGTTCTAAAAATTGCTCTTCTGGTTTTTTAAAGGGGTTAGTTAGATTATATTGAATATCTATTTTATTTTTGTCATCGGGATGTATGGTAAAAAACACCACCTCTTTTGGAAGAGTAGTTAGAAAAAGGTTTTTAGGCACCTCTTGCAAAGCGGCATAAAGAGGAAACCCCTTCCAAGGCACTTGCTTAGTGTTTTTTAATAAACTTAAGTTAACCAAGAATACCCCTGAGCAGCAATTTTTTCTGCCAAACTGTAGTCGCCACTTTTAACAAGCTTTCCTCCATGCAAAACATGTACAAAATCGGGCTTTATTTCTTTTAAGATACTTTGGTAGTGGGTAACTAATACAAAGGCTCTTTCGGAATTTTGAAAATTTTTAATAGCCTTGGCAACAAGGTGTAAACCGTCAATGTCTAAACCAGAATCCAGTTCGTCTAAAAAAATAAGTTGCGGCTTTAGCAAAAGCATTTGCAATACTTCGTTACGCTTTTTTTCTCCTCCCGAAAAACCATCGTTAATGGATCGGTCTAAAAAGTCAGAAGGTAGTTTTAGTTGCTTAGCTAAATCTAAAATCATTTTTTTAAGCTCATCGCTAGAGGGAGGTTTAACCCCTTGGTGGAGGCAGTGAGCTTTTGTAATTTCTTGTAAAAATTGAAAGTTACTAATACCAGTAATTTCCACAGGGTGTTGCAGGGCTAAAAAAACACCATTTAAAGAGCGTTCGTTAGCCTCCATGTTTAGCAAGTCGTATTTTTCAAAGTTAAGCGTGTATTCTATTTGGCCAGAATTAACGCTGTAGTCGGGGTGCTTGGTTAAAATTTTAGACAAAGTGCTTTTTCCAGCACCATTGGGGCCCATGATACAATGTACCTCCCCCGCCTGAACACTTAAATTTAAACCAGTTAAAATTTCTTTATCATTTATAGAGGCGTGTAAGTTGGTAACTTTTAACATGCTTGCGGTATCCTTTTTTAATTATCCAATGCTGTTTTCTAGTTTCATTTCCACAAGGCTTACAGCCTCTTCAGAAAACTCTAAAGGAAGGTGTTTAAAAACATCTTTACAAAAACCATTTACGATTAAGGAAATACTTTGCTCTACGCTAAGCCCTCGCGATTGTAAGTAGTAAAGTTGGTCTTGGCTAATTTTCGAGGTAGAAGCTTCGTGTTCAACAATTGCAGTATTATTTTTTGCATCCACGGTAGGGTAGGTATGAGCTTGGCTATTAGATCCTACTAACATGGAGTCGCACTGAGAATAGTTTTTAGCTCCTTCTGCTGAGGGTAAAATTTGCACAAGGCCACGGTAAGTATTAATAGAGTTGTCACTAGAAATTCCTTTAGAAATAATAACGCTTTTAGTATTTTTTCCCACATGTATCATTTTTGTGCCAGTGTCTGCCTGCATATGGTCATGGGTTAAGGCCACCGAGTAAAAAAAGCCTTGAGAATTTTCGCCTGTTAAAATACAAGAAGGATATTTCCAAGTAATGGCCGATCCTGTTTCGACTTGTGTCCAAGAAATTTTTGAATTTTTACCACGACACTGACCACGCTTTGTCACAAAATTGTAGATACCTCCGCGGCCATCTTTATCTCCAGGGTACCAGTTTTGTACGGTGGAATATTTAATGGTGGCATCGTTTAAGGCAACAAGTTCGACCACAGCAGCATGTAATTGGTTTTTATCATTCATGGGAGCGGTGCAACCCTCTAAGTAATTTACAAAACTACCTTCGTCGGCAATTAGCAGGGTTCTTTCAAACTGCCCTGTCTCTTGCATATTAATTCTAAAATAAGTGGATAGGTCTAAAGGGCATTTTACATTTTTAGGAATGTAACAAAAAGAACCGTCAGTAAAAACTGCCGCATTTAAAGCAGCAAAATAATTATCTGTATAAGGAACCACAGTGCCTAAATAGTTTTTAACTAGTTTTTCGTGTTTAACAAGGGCTTCGGAAATAGAACAAAAAATTACACCGGCTTTATCTAAAACTTCATTATGTGTGGTGGCAATCGATACACTATCAAACACGGCATCCACAGCAACCCCACTAATACGCTTTTGTTCATTAAGGGGTATGCCCAAGCGATCAAAAGTTTTAATTAGTTCTGGATCTAAATCTTCGTAATTTTTTTTCTTTTCTGCAATATTTTTTGGCTCAGCATAGTAAATAACATCTTGATAATCTAATTTTTCATAGTTATTACTGCCCCAATGAGGCTCTTCTAAAGTCTTCCAATGAGCAAAAGCGGTTAGGCGATAATTTAACATCCATTGTGGCTCTTTTTTCTTTGCAGAAATTTTATGAATTACTTTTTCTGACAAGCCTTTTGCAAAGCTTTCCATATCTAGTTTGGTAAGAAAGCCATGTTGATATTGTTTTTTGTTAAGGCTGGACATTAGGGCTATATTTAAATACTTTATTCTTTTTAGTCAATAAATCA
>JAAOIK010000027.1 GCA_015163855.1 Pseudobdellovibrionaceae bacterium | reverse complement strand
CTTGCATTACATCTCGAGCTAGGGGAGCGCTTCCTGTTGACCCATGGCAGGAGTGTTCTGTTAATACAGCCACAGTAATTACAGGGTTTTCTGCGGGGGCAAAACCTATGAACCAGCCATGATGCCTTTGGTTTAAAGGCAGCTTTGGACAATTGGTATAAATATTTTTTTTAGAAAAAGAACGAAGTTGAACAGTTCCTGTTTTTCCAGAAAATTTATACTTTTTTAATTTCCACCAATGTGCCGTTCCTCTTTTGTTGTTAGTCACTTGAAATAAACCTTGCTTAATTATTTTAAAATTTTCTTTTTTAAAACCTTCTTCTATAAGATTTTTTTTTGTTGTGGGTGAAAATTGTTTAATTACTTTTCCTTGATTATTGATAATACTTTTTACTAAAAATGGTTTTACTACAAGCCCTTCGGTTGCAATAGTATTATAACTAATTAGCATTTGTAAGGGAGTGGTTAAAGTGTAGCCTTGCCCAATAGCATGCACTAAATCTTCTCCTTTTTGCCAAGGTTCATTAATTTTTTTAATTTTCCATTTTGGATCAGGAATTAGTCCTGTTTTTTCATAAGGAAGAGCAATATTGGTTTTTGCTCCTAAGCCTAATTTTCTGGCATAATAGGCAATATTATCTATTCCTAAATCAATACCCAGTTTGTAAAAAAATATATTATTAGAAGTTTCTAGGGCAGTTGCAAGATTAATTTTTCCTTGATTAATTTTAGAGTGATTATGAAAAAGGCGATTGCCAAACTTTAAGGTAGAGGGAGCATCTAATAAGGTGTCTTTGGTGATAATTCCTTTTTCTAATGCGGCCAAGGCAACAATGGGTTTAAATGTAGACCCAGGAGAGTAGTGGTTTTGCACGACTTTATTAATTAAAGGTTTTCCTGGATTTTCAGACAATGCTTTCCATAAATCATTTTTAATTTTTTTAGAAAATAGATTATTGTCATAAGAAGGGGAGCTAACCCAAGCAATAATTTCTCCATTAGTTTTCATAGCAATTAAAGCTCCAGACCTTGGCCCAATGGCGTCTTTTCTGTTAAAGCTTTTAAAAGCAACCTCTTGTACATCTTTATCTAAGGTTAATACGATATTATCGCCAGGTATAACCGTCTCTTTTTTAAGATCAAAAGAACTAAATTTCGATCGCACTTGCCTACCTTTAGAATCCACCTCTACCATATTATATCCTTTTTTTCCAAAAAGTATGGTATTCCAAATTTTTTCTAAACCACTTTGGCCAACTTGATCATTAGATAAATGTTTTTTATTAGAACTTTTTCGTACTAATCCAAATAATTGCGAAGCACTGTCTTGTATTAGTGAGTGTCTATAAGGGTGCTGGTTTAATATAATATTAGGATAGCTAAGTGCTAATTTTTGAATATTATAAATTTCTGTTAAATTCAGATGATCTTTTATGGGTATGTTTTGATATCTAGATTGATTTTTTTTATAAGAGATAATTGCTTTTTTAATTTTTTGTACAGGAATGTTTATAATTGCACTAAGTGCTTTTAAACTTTCTTTATTATTATTTTTATTAAAAGAGCTAAGCTCGACTTGATAAGCCGATAAATTTTTAACCAGTATTTTTCGATTTCTATCTAGTAGCAAGCCTCTTGTTGGAGCAATACTTTGAACTTTAATATAATTAGAGTCAGAAAAAAATTTAAAGTCAGAGCCTTTTATAATTTGTAAATAAAAAAGCCTTGCAGTTAAAAGTAGTAAACCTATTTTTAAATAAAGAGAAAAATTTTTATATTTATAAATCCAATCCTTTATATTAGCAGTCATTTTTATACCCAACCTATATGTTTACTAGAGGGGGTGGAGGGGTTAGAAATTTTTGAAAATATTTTTTTTTTGCGAAAGAAATAAAAAAACAACAAGCTAATAACAGCAGTAAGTAAACTGCTATAGATATTAAACACCGTAAAGCTTTTTTGAATGCTAGCGCTAAAGCTTTTTCCCGTGTAAGTAGAGTAAAGCATTTGTATGGCAATAAAGCTTAACAAAGAAAATACAAAAAATGTTTTTATACTAGAGGTAAAAAGAGTTTCTTTAATATAAAAAATAATATATCCACAACTGCACAGGCTAAAAAAAAGAGGAAAGCCTTTAAAAAGAGTATAAGAGGATAATAAAAGGCTAGCAAACAAAGACACAATAGTTACCGTGGTTTTGTTAGTATAAAGTGCTGCGTATACTATAAAACTAATCCATATTTGAGGGGAGGGGGCAAAGGGAAAAAGATAAAACCATAAAGTCACTTGCAAGCTAAGGCATGCGTATAAAACAAGGCCAATAGAAAGGTAGGCTTTTAAGTAATACATATTAAGGTTTTTTTACAATAAATACTTCTTCTAAAGTATTAAAAGAGACAGCGGGTTTTATAAGTACTTGGAGTTGTTTATTTAACGGGGCTTTTGTAATTTTAAAAATTCTTCCAATAGGCAAGCCTTCAGGAAAGTTTTTTTGCAAGCCCGAACTAATAAATAAATCTCCTTCTTGAATTTCTTTAGAAGATAATAGGTTTTCTTGAGGGTCAATAAATGTATAAAAACCGTTTTTATATCCTGTAATTAAAGTGCGCACTCTAGATCTTTGATTAATACTATCTATAGATATTTGATTAGACAGTAATAAAATAATTTGTGAGGTGTGTTTGTAAACATTTCTTACCATTCCCACAACCCCTTCGGGGCTTAAGGCTCCTTGCAGTTTTTCTACGCCGTCTGCCGACCCTTTGCTGACAGTAATGGATAAAAAGTGATCAAAAATATCAACACTAATTACTTTGGCCACTATTAATTTAGATTCTTTTATAATTTTTAAATTTAACAAAGCTTTTAAGCGTTGATTTTCTTTTTGTAGCTCTAATTTATTTTGTAATCGAATAACTAATTTTTGATTTTCTATAATTAGTTTTTTATTATTTTCTTTGATAGATAATAGCAAAGTGTATTTTTTAATGGCCTCATATATTCCTATTGGGGCTTGGTATAAGATACTAGGCAAAATAGCAGAAGCGTTGCTAAAATGATATGTCGTGTTGTTTAGTAGGGATTGAAAGTGTTTTTGGTAATTATACAGGCTAAGCCCTACGATTAAGACTAAGCTAAATAGGGTGATTTTACTTTTAACAATAGAAGGCATAGATTTCTTTAAATATATATGAGTTTTACTTTGAAAGTTCTTGCATTATAAAGCGCTTATTGTTTAAAATACCAAAGGTTAGTAAAAATTCAAGTAATCCTTGAGGGTGCCTTTATGAAAAAAATTATTTTTATGCTTATTTCTGGTATTATTGTTTTAGCCTTTGCCTTTTTTGGCTTAACGCCTTCCTTTTTTGGAGGAGATCGTGGGCGAGGAGTGGCTTTGTCGGTTAATAATGAAGTGATCAGTACGCTTAGTTTTGATAAGATGGTTCGTTCAGCTAGTAGAAGACAGTCAGCGCCTAGAGGCAAAACGGCTAAGGAACGGAGATTATTAGAGGCACGCCTAAAACAACAGCTATTAAATGAGTTGTTACAGCTAAATGTGATTTATGTCTCTTTAGCAAATTCGAGGTTTTATATTGCTTCTGAGGCCATTATTGACCAAGTGGTTTCTACACCGGCTTTTTCAGAGAATGGTCAGTTTAGGCGTACGCGTTATGAGTCTTTGCTAAAGTCGATTGGGCAAACTCCAGACAGCTTTGAGTCACAAATAGAAAAATCCATTGTTTATCAAGACTTTGTTGGATGGATAGAGCAAGCTACTCAAATGGTAGACCTAGAGGAAAAATTAAAAAATTCTGTATTAAATGCCGAAGTTCACTTAGATTTTTTTGAACTAAAAAAGCCTAGTAAAAACAAAAAAGCTTTAAAAAAAGCTTTTGATAAAAAAATTAAAAAAATAAAACAATTATTAACTACAACCAAGGTTGCTAGTATTAATAGCTGGAAAAAAAAGAATAAACTAAAGCCTGTGAAATCTGCCAAGGTTTCTTTGCAAAGCTCTTATTTACCTATATTGGGGCAAAATAAAATGGTTTATACAAATATTTTAAAAACAAAACCGGGACAATTTGTAAATACACTAGCTTTTCACAAAGGAGCGTATTATTTAATTTATGTAAAAGCGGTAAAAAAAGCCAAAGCAAAAAACAAAGCTTCTTTTGGTATTATAAGTCAGTGGTTTGCTCGTCAAAGGCAACAGGTGGCTATGCAATCTTGGTTTCAAAACTATAGTAAAAATTTAAACATTTATACTAATAAAAATTTAATAAAATTATAATGTGCGGATATGGCGGAATTGGTAGACGTAGTGGATTCAAAATCCACCGGTGGCAACACCATGGGAGTTCAAGTCTCCCTATCCGTACCACTTTAATTTTATTTTTTTTATTCAGCACTATTATAGCTCGCGCAGAATTTATTAATTTACCAAATCCTGGTTTTTATTGGAGTAAAAACAGTTTAAATCAAAAAATTAAAAAATTTATAAAGAAAAATAAAATTAATCCTGCTCAGTTATCTTTTTCTATCAAGGCACACAACCCCATTAAAGGCTTTAAGTTAAGTCATAACGGAAATACTTATTTTGTTCCAGCCTCTTTAAATAAAATAGTTATTGCTTTGGCTGCAGTGGAGGAGTGGGGAATTAAAAAAAAATTTACCAGTTCTTTGTTGGTAAAAAAGCAAAGTAAAATTAAAAACAAGCAACTAAACGGAAGTCTTTATTTTAATGGGGGAGGAGACCCTGTTTTTGTTTCTGAATCCATGTGGAATTTAGTTAGAGTTTTTTCTCACTCTAATATTTCTGTAATTAAGGGCGACCTTGTTATCTTTAAAAAATCATTTAAATCGAAAATTCAAAATGCCAATAAACCTCCTAAGGGAGATAGAGCTTATGAGGCATTAATTGCACCAAGTTCTTTTAATTGGAATAGTGTTACTGTTAAGGTAAGGGCATCGACCATTGGAAAAAAAGCGAACATTATTATTGACCCCTATAAGTCTCCATTTTTAGAAATCCGAAATAATGTGCAAAGTGTAGCTGGTAGCAAAGCTAATATTCAAATTAAAAGACTTGTTGAAAAGAAAAAAAATATACTAATTATTAAGGGGAAAATTGGTATTAAGGCTAAAGCTTTTGTAGCTTATAAAAGCATAATTAACCCCGAGCGTTGGTTGGGTAGTTATTTGCGTGTTTTTTTAAAAAAGCGAGGAATTGTTGTTAAAGGCAAGGTTAAAATTAAAAATTTTAATACCATAGACTTATGGGAGTATAAAAAACTAGCAGAAATAAAAAGTAAGCCTCTTCCTTTAATAATTGCAGATATGTTAAAGTTTTCTAATAATTATATTGCAGATATGTTAAGTTCACAATTTTATAATTATAATCTTAGAATAAAAGATATTTTTCAAAAAATAGGAAAGCCTAAACAAAGTGCTTATTTTTTTAACCCTTCGGGTTTATCTAGAAAAAATCAATTAAAGGCTAATACTATTTTAAGCTTATTAAAATATATAAAAAATCACACTTACGCCCCCGAGCTATTAAGTGCTTTTTCTATAGCGGGCATAGATGGAACTTTAAAAAGCTATAATTTTAGCCAGTCTAATCAAGTTATTAGAGGAAAAACGGGTTTGTTAAATTCTGTTGTTACTTTTGCGGGTTTTGTTCAAGCGGGAAAAAAAGAACAATTATTAGTAGTTTGGATGTTTAATGGCAAAGCTAAAGATACTTTAAAAGCATTAAATTGGAGAAGAAAGTTTCTTCAATTATTAGTTACTAAATAATTTTAAAAATTATGCCAAAGCATCAAAATCTTTTTTTTCAAAAAGATTTTTTATCTGCAAGTTTTTATCGATAAATTTTTGTATACTAAAGGGGCTTCGATTAATTACACAAACAACAGTGTTGACTGTTGCGCCTGCGTTTCGCAGATCGTCTAAACTGAGTAAAACCTGGCCTCCTGTGGTGATGATATCTTCAATAATGCAAACATTTTTACCTTTTACCTCTATGCCTTCTACGACTTTGTTAGTGCCATATTTTTTACTGTGTTTGCGCACAAATACGCAAGGTAAATTTAACTCTATGGCAAGGGCGGTGGCAATAGGGATGGCGCCCATTTCTAATCCTGCTAAAATTTTTGTTTCTGGGGGAATTAAATGTTTTAATTCCTTAGCTATAGCTTGTAAAAGCGTTGGATTAGATTCAAAACGATACTTGTCAAAATATTCTGAAGAGTATTGCCCTGAGCGAAGCAAAAACTTTCCGGTTAAGTGAGAAGTTTTATAAATATTTTTTTTTAAATCTTCTTTAGTCATTTTTTATTTAAGGGGATTGTTGTTATGAAATCGCTGTTTCAGGCTAGGTGTGTTGATCCATAATTTTTTATTATTTATTTTTTGGCTAGCAATGCTGCGTTTAAATGCATTAAATTTAGTTAATAGATATTCAGGTAACAGGTTAGGTTTATGGTTTCGGTTTTCTCTTTTGTAATATTTGCTTAACTGTAGTCCAAACCAATAAAACCTATTATCTTTTCTTGCAAAGGTGCAATTAATTCGCTCTCTTCTAGATCGATTATATATTTTATCAATAGCTATTTTGAAAGAAATTTTATCATCAAAAATTTTTCTAGATAAAGGGGGAAGTTCTTTGTCTTTTATAAGAAAGGCTTTGTTCCAAACATAACAAGCATTTAGGTAAGAATATTTAATAATATTTCTAACTATAGAAAATTGTATTTCTTTAAGAGCCGTTTCTTCCGATTTTTGTAAAAATATATTATCTTCTTGTAAATTATTAAATTTAACATCTATGATGGGCATACCTAAACTAGACACTTTATCTACAAAAGAATTCATAGCTCCATACTTTTCATTTAAAGCAAAACGCGGTAAATTATATAAATCAGAAGAGCTAGATTTTAAAAAAGAAGGTTTTATATTAGCAGATTTTGGAATAAACGATGCAGGAGAGGAGTGTTGTCCAAAAGCCGCATCTACTTTAAAGTCATTAAAAAAATCTGCAGAATGTTTTTGAAGGGTTTTGTTTACAAAAGTTTTAATGCTGTTGTATTTATCACTCATGATTTCAATATCTTCTACAGAAAAAGTGGAAAGCATTGTTCTTAAAGCCACTGTGCTTTCGCCATAAGGGTAAGAAAATGTACGAGGGCTTACTCCCAATTCTTCTTTGATTCTAGTCATACATTTAAGGACAGTTAAAAAATTTTTCTCTATAGAGTGCTCAATCATGTGGGCATGGTCGGCAGTGTGGCAGCCAATAGTGGTGCCTTTGTATTCGGTAATTGTTCGTAACTCATTCCATGTTAAAATTCCTAATTTTTTTTCGGCAACAGGCTTATGATTATTTGTATCGATAATGTCGGTATTAATAAAAAAAGTAAAAGGAAGGTTTCTTTTTTTTAAATGGGGAAAGCCATAAGTATAAAAAGAACGGTAGGGGTCATCTACAGTAATAACAACAGAATTGGAGTTAAAATTTTCTTTATTCACAAGGTGAGAAATAGCTTTTTCCATAGGAATAACAGAAAATGCAAAATTAGGTTTTTTATACAATTTTGTATCTTGTTTTATTACGCAGCTTTTCCAAGCAGTACCTGGTTTTTTATTTTGTTTTTGCTTTTTGGCTAAATAGGCCGTGCGCTTTTTTTCTCGGTAATGAATATTTTTTACTTTTTCTTCTTGTGTATTTTTTTCATTACTATATTTAGATTCTATACTATTGCAGTAAGTGTCTCGCTTAAAAGTATTAACGCTAAGGTTTTTTCCATCCATATAGTTTAAATGATTTAAAAATTGAAATTCTTGTATATTAGTCCACACTCGTCCTGTGGATTTTTTGCGAATATGTTCTTCTCCCACTCTGTGATATTGTAAAAAAACTACACTATGGGGAGCAATGCTTTTTGCCTGACTTTGGGAGGGTATTAAAAACATATTTATAAGGCTAGTGCTTAGTACATAAGTTAGTACATTAAAAACAAGAATGCTTTTCATGGGTTTATCCTTTTTTCGTTATTTGGGCTTTGTTACTGAGTATTTTGATTACTTTTATTGTGGGTGAAAGACTTTGGTTTGTAAGCTGTAGTAGTAATTTATTGACCTTTTCTTGATTAAAGTAGAGGTTCTTTTTATGTTTAAAATTATAGTATTATTTTTATTTGTGCTTATTGGAATATTGGGTTTAGACTCCGCAGGAGTACTAGCTTTAAAATGGGTAGTTCCTAACTCCAGTAAGGTAAGACCTTTATCTAGAGATAAGCTTTATAAACAGCAGTTATTTTCTAATTTAAACACTTTGCGTTTTACTTCTTTAAAAGGAAAGTCTTTTAAAGTAACCGATTTTAAAGGCAAAGTGATTATAATTAACTTTTGGGCTTCTTGGTGCGATCCTTGTAAAGAAGAGTTTCCTGCCATCTTAAAATTAGTGAATAGATTTAAAGGAAAAGTGGTGCTCATAGCCATTTCTAATGATTTTAATAAGGCTAGGGCCATTTCTTTTTTAAAAGGCTTTCAAAAAAACTACCCCAAAAGCTTTCCTTTTGTTTATGGCGTTTGGGATAAGAACTCTAAAATCACACAGGGAATATTTAAAATCATTAAATTGCCAGAAACTTTAATTTTAGATAAAAATTTAAAAATAGTAACAAAGATTATAGGTAGTAAAAAATGGCTAAATGGAAAAGCGCAGAATTTAATAAAAAGCGCATTATAAAATTATGTAGTTGATTCTAAAGCTATGGAGAGTTACTCTTAGAGTATGAAATTTTCTGATTTATCACAACAAATAGAAGCTATTCATGAAGAATCTTTAAAGGCCTTTAAGGGCGCTTCTTCTAGTAAAGATTTATATGATTTAAAGGTAGAGGTTTTAGGAAAAAAAGGAAAGCTATCTTTGTTGATGGGGTGCATGGCTAAGTTATCTAATGAGGATAAGCCTAAATTTGGTAATTTAATTAATATAAAAAAAAAATCTTTAGAAGAGGTCTATTTACAACATAAAAAACAATTAGATTTAATCGATTTAAATAAAAAGTTAGAGCAAGATTATTTAGACATGAGTCTGCCGGGTAAAGAGGTAGAAAGTGGGGCCTTGCACCCTATACAGAAAGTGAGCGAAGCTATTGTCGATATATTTTCTAAGATGGGCTTTTCGGTTCGTACTGGAAAATTAATTGAAGAAGATTATTATAATTTTGAAGCTTTAAATATTCCTAAAGATCACCCCTCCCGTGATATGCAAGATACTTTTTATATTGATAAACAGCATGTTTTGCGAACACACACTAGCCCCATACAAGTTCACACCTTAGAGACCGAGGCAGCGCCTTTAAGGGTGATTGGTTTGGGAGCGGTATTTCGTTCGGATAGTGACATTTCGCATTCGCCTAATTTTTATCAAATTGAAGGCTTGTTTGTGGATAAAAAAGTATCCATGGCCCATTTAAAAGGCACGGTTTCTTTTTTTGTAAAAGCCTTTTTTAATAAAGAGTTAAAAACGCGATTTCGACCTAGCTTTTTTCCTTTTACAGAACCTTCCGTAGAAGTGGATTGCCAGTGTTCTTCTTGCATGGGCAAAGGCTGTTCTTTATGTGGGCAGACGGGTTGGATTGAAATTGGAGGCTGTGGTTTAGTAAACCCTAAAGTATTAAAATTATCTAATGTGAATCAAGGCAAAGGGGATTGGCAAGCTTATGCTTTTGGTTTTGGGCTAGAAAGAATGGCTATTTTAAAATATGGAATTAAAAGCATTCGCTATTTTAGTCAAAATGACATTCGTTTTTTATCTCAATTTAAATAAAGGAAAATACAAAAAATAAAACTTAGGTAGATAATGAAAATTTCTTTTAATTGGTTAACCGAATATATTGATATTACTTCTTTTCAATCTCAACCAGAAGAGTTGGGAAAAAAGCTAACCAATGTAGGTTTAGAAGTAGAAGGTATTCAGGATCAAAAAAAAATATGGGACCATGTGGTTATTGCTAAAATTATAAAAAAGCAAGCTCACCCTAATGCCGACCGACTGAGTCTTTGCCAAGTTAAGGTTGGCAAAGACACTGTGCCCATTGTTTGTGGAGCAAAAAACCATAAAGAAGGGGATTGGGTTGTGGCGGCTTTGCCAGGTGCTAATTTACCTGGAGATTTTCTTATTAAAAAAAGCAAATTAAGAGGAGAATTAAGTTGTGGTATGTTATGTTCCGAAGAAGAATTGGGATTAAGCAAAACTATGGAAGGCATTTTGCTTTTACCAAGCGAAGGTTTGCAAGAGGGGCAATGTTGGAGTGAATACAAAAACTTAAATGACACTATATTTGATATTAATATTACGCCCAACCGTACCGACTGTTTAAGTCATTTTGGTATTGCTAGAGAATTATCTTGTGTGTTAGACAAACCTTTAAAAAAAACTTTTCCTGTTAAAACTCTTAAGTCGACCTTTTCTGCTTTTTCCATTCAAGTAGAAAAACAAAATACCAATATAGGCTATTCGGGTTGCATTATTAAAAATGTTAAAGTTGCAGAAAGCCCTAAATGGCTTAAGCAACGCCTGGCTTCTGTGGGAGTTAACTCTATTAACAACATTGTTGATATTACTAATTTTATTATGTGGGAGCTAGGACAACCTTTACATGCTTTTAATTTGCAAAAAGTAAATCAAGGAATAAATATTCGTCTAGCTAAAAAAGAGGAAAAGCTAGTTAGCTTAGACAACAAAACTCTTGTGTTTGAGGGGGGGGAATTAGTTATTGCTAACGAGTCTGCTCCAGTAGCTTTGGCTGGTATTATTGGAGGTTTAGATTCGGGAGTTACTTTTGATACACAAGATATTTTTATTGAATCGGCGTATTTTGAACCCTCGGCAATTAGAAAAACAGCCAAAACTTTTGGAATACAAACAGACTCTTCGGATCGCTTTTCTAAAGGGGCCGATTCGTCTATTTTGCTACAAGCTCTTAATAGAGCTTGCGAGTTGGTTGAAGATTTAGCACAGGGAGAAGTGCAGCAGAAAATATTTTATCACGCACCTCCAGCAGTTACAGAAGAAAAAATAAAAATCACACAAGAGTTTTTAGAAGATAAATTGGGCTATGAAGTTAGTATGAAAGATTTTGATAAATGGATTACAGCTTTAGGTTGCCAGCTAAATGTTTCTGATTCAAAAAGTCGCGAAGTAACACCTCCTTGTTTTAGAAAAGATTTAAGTCAGCCTGTGGATTTATTAGAAGAATATGCTCGCTTAAATGGTTATGATAAAATTCCAGAACAATTGCCTTCTTTTTCTGGCGAATCTAGCCCGCATACTAAGCAGTATTTAAAAAATAAACATTTAATGGATTTATGTAAAAATGCTGGCTTGTTACAAGCGATTAACCACCACTTTATTCATTCCACTTTTCAAAAAGATTTTTTAGGAGAAGAAAAAGATTTAAAAAAATATAGCACTTATATGGGAAGGCAAGCCATTCCTGTGTTAAATCCCTTAAGTGCCGATTGGGATGTTATGCGATTAAGTTTATTACCAGGCTTATTTCAAAATTTAATATATAATTATAATCATAACCAAAAATGGGGAAATTTATTTGAATTAGGAACTGTTTTTAACAAAGAAGAAGAGGCTTATAATGAGCAATTTTTTCTTAGCTTTGTATCTTGGGGAAATAAAGAAACTTTATGGGATAAGTCTAAAACGCCATTAGTATTTGCATTAAAAGGAAGGGTAGAGGCTGTATTAAAATCTTTAAACATTCCTTTTAAGTGGAGGGTAATAAAAGAGCCTAATTTTTGTCCGGATTTTTTACATCCAAAGCGATCCATAGCCTTGCAGGTAAAAGGTAAGTTGGTGGGTTACTTAGGCGAGCTACATCCTTTACTTTTACAAAAACACAAACTGCGTTTAAATGTGGCCTTGGCCGAATTTAATACCGAGTGGTTTAATTCTACTTTAAGTTTGTGTAACTCCACAGCCTTAGCAGGAAAATACCCAGCAGTAACTAGAGATTTATCTGTACTGTGCCCTAAAACTTTATTGTCCGAAGAGGTTCTTCAGTTAATAAAAAAAGTAGCGGGAAAAGATTGCGTTTCTTGCAGTGTTTTGGATATTTACGAACCTAAAGATAAAGAAGAAATCTCTATTACTTTTCGACTAGTTGTGCAAAATGCAGAAAAAACTTACTCAGAGGCAGATTTACAATTGCTTCAAAGCAATATTTTTAAAAATTTATCAGAAAAATTAGGTGTCACAGTTCCTTCTAGTTAGTTTTTTACCTTATAAGGCTTATGTGGGAGGCCTTACCTAAGGCCAGACTTTTTAAAAATATTGAATATATTCAAGCCTTTGTTAAGATTAATGTATAACAAAGGTGTTTATAATGAATTCTTCTGAAGAGCTTACTATTACAAAAGCCGACATTGTAGAACAGGTTTATAATAAAATTGGATTTTCTAAAAAAGATGCTACCGATTTTGTAGAGTTATTTTTTTCTTTAATGAAAACATCGTTATGTGATGGCGAGGATGTTAAAATTTCTGGTTTTGGAAACTTTGTGGTAAATCAAAAAAAAGAAAGAATGGGAAGAAATCCTCAAACAGGAGAAAAAATAGCCATTAAAGCCAGAAGGGTTATTGGTTTTAAACCTAGCCAAGTTTTTAAAGGCAATTTAAACAACAAGTAAGTTACAAAGCAACAAGGAGTGTGACCATGTCTTATCTAGACAAACATAAGCAAAATAATACAAGCAATTTATCTTCAAAAACACATGTAAAAAACATACCAGATGCCATAGAGGTTACTTCTGCTTTTAATTATTTAGACCCTCAGTTAAAAAAAGAATTAAATAACATACCAGATAGAATTTACTTTAAAATTGGTGAGGTAGCTAATTTACTAGAAGTAAAATCTTCGGTTTTGCGATATTGGGAAACCGAATTTCCTTCTTTTTCGCCAAATAAATCGGGTAAAAATCAAAGAATGTATAAGAAAAAAGATGTGGAGCAATTATTTTTAATAAAAAAATTATTGTATAGAGATAGATTTTCTATCGAAGGGGCTAGGGGGGTTTTAGCTCAAGCGAAAAAAGAATTTAAAGGTTTTTTTCAAGAAAAACAAATACGAATGAAAATGAAAAACAGTTTATCATTGGCACAACTTTTATTAATAGATATTCAAAACTGTAAAAAACTTTTTGTATAAAAAGTTTTTTGATAAATAGTATTTTTATAAATTTACAATTAACATTACAGTAACATTACAGTAACATTTGATCTTCAAAGGCGGTTAAAGCTGCTTTTGCTCCCTCTCCCATAGCAATAATGATTTGTTTAAAAGGGACGGTAGTAACATCTCCTGCGGCATAAATACCATTAACATTAGTGCGACCTTTGTTATCGACTATAATTTCTCCAAAAGAATTGGTTTTTACAATGTCTTTAATAAATTGACTATTAGGCATCAATCCAATTTGAACAAACACTCCATTAAGGGGAAGTTGTTGGGTGGTTTTTGTTTGTCTGTCTGTGTATTTTAGGTGAGTCACTTTGCTACCATCACCTATGATGCCTGTGGTTTGCACATTAGTTAGTATTTTTGCGTTGTCTAGAGATTTCAGTTTGTCTATCAAAACTTTGTCGGCTTTTAGCTCGGAAGCAAATTCAAAAAGGGTCACCGATTTTACAATGCCCGAAAGATCAATGGCCGCTTCCACGCCCGAGTTACCTCCACCAATAACGGCCACATCTTGTCCTTTGTAATAAGGGCCGTCGCAGTGAGGGCAGTAACCCACTCCTTGGCCGGTGTATTGTTTTTCTCCTTCAATGCCCAGTGTTCGCCACTGTGCACCTGTGGCTACGATAAGTGCTTTGGTATTTAAAAACTCTCCGCTATCTAGGTGTAAATTTTTTAGCGTTTTATTTTCTATGGATTTAATGCGTCTGTGTTCAAAAATTTTTATATCATATTCGGCCATGTGTTTAACTAGTTGATTGGCTAAGGCGGGGCCTTCTGTGTAAGTAACAGAAATTAAATTTTCAATACCTTTTGTGTCTTGCACTTGTCCGCCCATTTTTTCTGCAATTAAAGCCGTTTTTAAACCTTTGCGAGCCGAGTAAATGGCAGAGGCTGCTCCCGCGGGGCCTCCTCCTGCAATGACCACATCGTATTGTCCTAAATTTTGATTTTGTTGCGTGGTTTTTTCCGCACCATATTGTTTTTCTAATGTAGTTAGTAGGGTGGCTAGGTTGGATTTTCCCGAACTAATTAATTTCCCTTTCGCTATAACGCTAGGGACACCTTGTATTTTTAATGCTTTTATATCGTCTTGAGCCATTTCACCATCAATCATTTGGTGGGTGAAGTTAGAATGAACAGCGGCCATTAAGTTAAGGGATTGCACCACTTCGGGGCAAGTTTCGCAAGATAATGCAATGTAAGTTTTTAATTCTATGGGTCCTTTAAGTTGTTTGATTCTATTTATAATGCCGGGGTCAGGTAACTTCCCTTGGTTGTCGGAGTGCAAAATGGCTAAAACTAAGGAGGTAAATTCATGCCCACTGGGAATTCCTACAAAACTAATTCCATTTTTTCTTCCATTATAATTAATAAAAAAAGAAGGTGCACTAGTTTGCTCTTTAGAAGAGCTAATTTTTATATTTAAAGAGGTGCTTTCTAGTTGTGTAAGCAAGTTTAGTAATTCGTTTTGTTTTGGGTGAGTAGATAGGGAGTAAACTAGCTCTACCGTGTTAGTTAGTTTTTCAAAAACCGATTGTAATTGTGTTAGCATTTGTGCATCAATCATTGGCTACCTCTTTTTTAAGTTTAGTAAAAGTATAGAGAGTCTTTAGTAAGATTTAAACTATTATATTTCTATTAAGTGATAGTTTAAAGCTATTGTAATATATAATAGAGTATGCTCGTCCAAATACAGTTTTTTTAGATTAAGAGGTATTTAAGTGCAAATAGCGTAATTTTAAATTTGTAAAAAATTCCAAGCTAAATAATTTTGATTGATTATTTGCAAGGGAGGTAGAAGTTTATTTAATTAAAGAAATTATTAGCAAAGCTTGTAATAAAGCCATTACAAAGAGGTCATGAATGAACAAAACACTTGTTAAATATATATTATTACCGATCAGTTTATTTATATGCACTAATGTATTAGCAAATACAAACACGACTCGATCAGAATGTTTTGAAAAAAAATCAACAATAATTACGAACTATACTTGTGATCTAGAATCTGTTGTTATTCCAAAAGGTGTAACTGGGTTATGGGAGTACTCGTTTTATGACAAGGGTATAACATCTGTTGTTATTCCTAGTAGCGTGACATATATTGATCACCTAGCATTTAAAAATAACAATCTAACATCTGTTACTATTCCAAACAGTGTTACAGTGATTGGTAACTCTGCATTTGCAGATAATGACTTAACATCTGTTGTTATTTCAAACAGTATCACACAGATTAATGTCTGGGCCTTTGCAAATAACAATCTGACATCTGTTGTTATTCCAAATAGTGTCAGAATAATTGGGGACTTTGCATTTGAGAATAACAATCTGACATCTGTTGTTATTCCAAACAGTGTCATAGTAATTGGGGGTTTTGCATTTAAAAAGAACAACCTGACATCTGTTACTATTCCAAACAGTGTTACAAGGATTGGCAACGGAGCATTTGAATACAATAAATTAACATCTGTTACTATTCCAAATAGTGTTACAAGGATTGGCAGCGAAGCATTTGAATACAATAAATTAACATCTGTTACTATTCCAAATAGTGTTACAAGGATTGGCTCCAATGCCTTTGAAAATAATAAATTAACATCTGTTGTTATTTCAAACAGCCTCGAAACGATTGGTCACAGTGCATTTCACACTAACAATCTGACATCTGTTACTATTCCAAACAGTGTCACAAAGATTTTTGGCAGTGCCTTTGCAAATAACAATCTGACATCTGTTGTTATTCCAAACAGTGTCACAGAGATTGGTAATCATGCATTTTACAATAACAATCTGACATCTGTTACTATTCCAAACAGTGTCACAAAGATAGACTATAGTGTATTTGAAAATAACAACCTAACATCTGTTACTATTCCGAATAGTGTAACTAAAATTTTGGAAGGTGCGTTTGAAAATAATAATATTAAGTATGTTAAATTACCAGAGTCAACAAAATTTGCCAGTGGTGCCTTTGATAAAGATGTGATTATTGATGGGGGCATTCCAGCAAATTGCCAGTGGTGCCTTCGATAAAGATGTGATTATTGACAGGGGCATTCCAGAATAAAAAAAATAATTAGTGTCCGTACGATGTAAGAGTTTATGGAAGTTTTTTAACTGTTGAAAAAATTTGAAGCGAAAAAATTGGGGCGATTGACGGGGATTGAACCCGCGACAACCGGAATCACAATCCGGCGCTCTACCAACTGAGCTACAACCGCCATAAACATAAACAACAACCTCAAAGCAAAAAAACATCGATAGCTATTTACCACAGACAATTTACTTTAATGAATTCATCGTAAGTTCATCTACGAAAACATACTAAAAACAGTATAAGTAGCTTGTCAAAGCATTTTATTCCCGCCACTATTATAATATGAAAAATTTATTTTTATTAATATTAGTTACTATTTTTTTTCAAGCTCCTCCAGCAAAAGCCTATTACACTTTATTAACTACGGGCGATCTTCTTCAGCCACACACCTATAAAGTTACCGGTTTTATACAGTTTATTACCGATGGACCAGTGGGCACTACTTTTAATGGGCAATTAGAGTCTTACTTGCGTGACGATGCTAGTTTATTATTTTCCGCAGGTGTTGGAACACACCAAATGGTTTCGGCGGCTATTAAGTGGGTGCCTATTCCAGACTTAGCCCGTCAACCTGCAGTGGGAGGGGTGTTAGGTATTCAACTGGGTCAGTTTAAGACTCAATTAACCTCCCAAGATAAAGCAAAACAACAGCAAGATTTTAGCATTTTTGCTAAAACTTTTTTAAGTAAGCAATTTTTGGTAGAGGCTGGCGAAATAAACAGTTTTGCCTCTTTACATTTGAGCCTACAAAAATTTAAAGAAAAAACCAAAGTGCCTTTATTACTTGGAGTAGGAACGGAGTTAAAATTATTTGCGCAACCTAAGTTTAACTTCATTGCCGAGCTAGGCTTTAATTTAAATCAAGCCTTTAGCTATATCAGCGTTGGCCTTGTTTTTCTCCGTTAGTATTTCCTTAGTCTTTTTAATAAGCTATAAAAAAACGCCATAACGCAGTCCACTATGCAGACCTTCGTCTTGTGCTTTAGTTGGTAAATTACTACTATAATAAATATTACAAGGTAGGCCCTTGTGTATTAACAGGAGAAAAATATGTCATTTTTTATAACAATAATAGAAGCTTTTCAAAATGGTGGTTTTTGGATGTGGGTAATCCTAGCTTTACAGTTAGTGTCTATTGCCATTATAGCAGAAAGAGTTTTTACCTTATATTTTAAAGAAAAAATGCAAGCCATGATTACGGCTTATGGGTTTGAAAAAGCTATTAAGAAAGGGGAGTTAAGCACTTTAATTAAAGATATTGATGAAGTACAAACTCCATCAGTAATTGGCCACTTAACTAAAGAAGCAGCCATTACCGCTTTAGATCTTGGGGGCAAAGAGGAAATTCAATCCAAAATGGATGAAACTTTATTACAAGAAAACAACCTTTTAGAGCGTCGTATAGGATTTTTACCAATGCTTGCCAATGTAGGTACATTAACGGGTTTATTAGGAACTATTGTGGGAATGATTAAATCTTTCACAGCAGTAAGCCAGGCCAACCCTGCTGAAAAAGCGGCACTGTTATCCTCTGGGATATCAGAGGCTATGAACACCACGGCTTACGGTTTAATTATGGCCATTCCTGCTTTAATTGCTTTTGCTATATTAAATAATCGTTCTAGCCATTTAATAGAAGATTTAAACCAAGCCGCTTTAAAAGTGTTTAACTGGTTTAGCTATTCTTATGAAGTATTACCAGAAAAAGTCGCTTTAGAATCTTCTAAAACAGAAGTGAAAAGAGTTTAGTAATTAATTAGCTGATTGGCATTTAAATATTACTGGTAAGGTTCGTCTATGATGAAAACAAAAAAAAAGAGTTTAGATAACGAAATTAATTTAATTTCTTTTATTTCTTTACTTTCGGTTTTAATTTGTACGCTATTGCTAAGCACAGTTTGGGTAAAAGTTGCTACTTTTGACATTACTCAAGCGATTGGAGGGGCTAAAGTTAAATCGGCCAAAACAAATAAAAAAAACCCTCGATTATGGGTACAAATGAACAAAAAGTTTATTTACTTAAAAGTAAAAAACAGCAAAAAACTAAAATACTCATTAAGGATTAAAAAGTTTTTTATTAAACGGGGAAAGTGGAAAGAGGCGGCCTTAACGGCTCATGTGCAAAAATTGGTTAAAGCATTACCAAAATTGCAGCAAGCTTTTGTTAAGCCCAATTCTAATTCCGTTTATGAAGATGTAATTAAATTAATGGATTCTTTAAAAATAGCAGGTGTTTCGCAGTTAGGGATAGTGCCTTTATAAAAACAGCAATACTAGGTAAGTAGTTATGAACAGCATTTTAAAACATACAGAAGTAAATAGTGTTATCGATCAAACCTCTTTGCTTAATAGCCAAGGTAAGTCTAGAAATAAAAAAAAATTAGACAGTGCTGTGTTATTAACTTCTTTAATTGATGCATTTTCTATTTTAGTCATTTACTTGTTAGTAAATTTTAATGATGGCGAGGCTTTACTCATTGACCCTAGTATACAGTTGCCCAATGCCGTTCAAGCCAGCTTGCCCACAAGGCACACAGTAATTAAATTGATAAAAGGAGAGGTGTTTTTAGAAAATACTAAAATAAAGCCAGGGCAGTTAACTTCTTTTTTGGTAAAGGTACAAAAAAAAATAAATGGCTCGGATAAAAACTCTGAGCATTCTATTATTATTCAATCAGACAAGGCCGAGTTATATAAAAATATTAACAGCATTGTTTTAGCTAGTAATCATGCAGGATTTAGCAATATTAAATTTGCAGTTATTCAACACTAATTATTATGTTTATAAAAATTTTTACTATTTTATTAATTACATTTACCAGTCTTTTGACCTCTTTTGCTTATGATGGATTTAAGGCCAATAAGTTATTAATTACTAAGCTAAGTGATGTAAAAGACACTGTAGCCAAAAACGACCCCACATGGGCGGGGATTAGCTTACGGATGGCCGATTTGCTCTCCGAACAAAGCAGGCTTTGTATTAGCAAGAAATGCTCCTCTTCTCAAATTTTAAAATTTCGCAATCAAGCTATTAAGTTATATAAATCGGTATTACCTCGCCTGCACTCTAGTGCGCAATTAGCGGTTTACTCGCAATTGGCCCATTTATTACAACTATCCAATAAAAATACTGCTGCAATTGGGTTTTATAAAAAAGCATTAACATTGCCTGGCAGCACTAAAGCTATATTGGCAATTCAAATGGCTTTGGCGCAAGTTTATTTTAAATTAGGAAGTTATAAAACAGCCATCAGCTATTATAACCAAGTGCTAAAACAACCTAGCTTTGAAAAGTACAATTTAGCTGTTCAAAAAAAATCGTGGGCTTTATTTAGATTAAATAAAATAAACCAAGCCACTAGTAATTTAGAAAGTTTAATTGCTAAAAGCTATAAAGAAAAAACATCGGGTTTAGTTAAAGTAAATGCTTACTTTTATTCTGAATTACTAAATGATTTAGTGTTATTTTACTCTTACAAAAGCAATGCTCCTATAAAAAAAGCAAAACAATTACTAGTTTGGACTCCAAAAAAAGAGCAGGTTAAATTCTTAATGTTTTATGCAAAAGAATTAGAACGGCTAGGGCATTTGACTGCATCTATTAAGTTATGGAATTTTAATCTAGAGTACTTAAATAGCCCTAAAGATCGTATTTCCGCTTATCAACATATTACTCAAGTTTATTATAAAAGCTTTTTGTTTAAACAAGCCACAGCCAGCTTTTCTGCATTGACAGCAGAGTGTAAGAAAAATTTTTCTGAGTGCAAAGATTACGAGGTAAGTTTAAAAAATTTATTAATTGACTGGTTTAGCGCAAAAAAGCGTAGAGATTTACTTTTTAAAAGTTGTACTTTATTTGCTAACCTATTTCCTAACAACGGAGACATTTTAGTTTTAGCTGCTCAAATTGGTGTTACACAAAAAAAATGGAACAAGGCTTTACAGTTTTATAAAAAAATAGAAATGGGTTTAAAAGAAAAAACCATAGTATTTAAAGATAAAAAGCTGTTAAAGTTGTCTGGCGAGCATTTTTTATGGACACAAATCGAGGTTGCCGAATTATCTAAAAATCGCAACCTATTACAACAAACTTACAAATATTTTATTGAAAACTCGAAAGATAAAAATAAAGTGTTTAAAATTCAATACCAAAAGTTTGTATCTTTATATGAAAACAAACAACGAGAAAGTGTAGCCAAAGATTTTCCTCTTATTATTACACAGTACATAAAAACCAAATCTTTTAATTCAAAAAAAATATATCCTGTTGTTGCACAGGCGGTTAATTTGGTTTTACAATCTTTAGTAAAATTAAAAAAAGACCAAGCCATCGAAAAGTGGATAGAACAGTATCAAGCTTATCCTTTTTCTAAATCGGCTAATTGGAAGGCTTATAAAAAGCAAGCCGTTTTAAATCAAACAGCACAGTTAAGCAAACAAGGGTCTAATGAATTAGCGTACAATAAGTTACTTAGCCTTCCTTTCAACAGTTTAAATTTAAAAGAAAAAATAAATTATTATTATAACCAAATTTCCTTATTAGGAAAAATGCAAAAAAAAGAAGAAGAAGCAGTAGTTATTGCTAAACTATTAAATTTAAAAAAGCATTTAACACCAAGTAAGTATAATACCTTAGTGTTACGACAGGTTTGGTTAGCAGAATTAAAATTAGACTTTAATTCTGCTTTTAAGCATTTATTAAAATTAGTTAATAAAAATACCTCGGCAAATAGATATTTGCGTTTAATTTTATTTGCAAAGCTTTCTAAAAAGCCTTTAGCAATTAACCATAAGTATTATAAGCAGTTTTTTAAAAAAGAAAAAAGTATAACTAAAAAACAAGCATTAGCTTTTGATTTAATAAAAGAAAGCAACTTTAATTTAAAAATTTTTAACAAATATACAAAATACTTATCTAAAAAACAATACCAAGCTAATTCTTTAAAAGTGCTAAATCAATTATCTGCAAATTTAGGAAAACTCGACAAAAAGTTTTTGCATAAAATTTTATCTTCTAAAAAATATAGCAAAAATGCAGAGACTATGTTTGTGTCTCGTTTTGCACATTTAGAGAAAAAGTATAAGCCATGGCTAAGCCGTATTACTAAACATAAAATTAAAACTATTAGTCAGTATCAAATTTCTAAAGGTTTAAAACGCCGCTTATATTTGCTGGGAAAAGGGGAAAGATTATTAAAACTAGTAATTAAAGAAAACGACTCTGTGTTACAAATGTTTTATTCTAAAGCTTTAATATTAGAGTCTTTAAAATTGCATGACGAAATTTTAAATTTTCCATTGCCTAAAGGCTTAAACAAGGAAGAGACGCAGCTGTACTCTAGCGCTATAGCAGAAAAGGCGGCAGTATATAAAACTAAGCAAAAATATTATAACCAGTACTATACTCAATTTTGGAAAAATTCTGACTTATTAAGTGTTTTAAAAAAACAATCGCAGTTAAATTTAAACAATTCCTTTTTATTAAACCTCTTTGTTAGTGAGTTAAAATTAGTAGCACCAGAAGATATATTAACCAATATGGTGGTTTTAGAAAACACATTAAAAGAAAAGTTAAATGTTAGAGGTATTAGCAATGTATCTAAAAAACCAGCATTAGCCATTGCGGATTCGGAATTAAAACAAAAAGTTAAGCAATTTCCAGAAAATATAGATTATATAAAAGCCTTTATAAAAGAGATGGATCAGAAAGGTAATTACTCTATGTCTGCGTATTTAAACTCACGGTTGGCATCTTTAAATAATAAAGTAAACAAGGTTAAGGAATAGCATGAAAATACCATTTATCACTATGTTTTTTGTTATTATTTTATCTTCTTTTAATTTAAGTGCAAAGGTTAGCAAGCATACAGTTGCAAAAAGCACCTCTAATTTAAAAACAAATATTTCTTTTGAAGATGCATTGGTAAATGCAAAACACCACGGTGTTGGCGAGGCAGTTATTACTGTTGGGGCAGACAAAGTATTAGACGCTTTATTGGGCGTAAAAAAAGATTTTAAAAAAAGAATTAAAAAAAGTTTTTATAAATTTTAATAATTGGAGAATTTAAATTGAAAGAAGGTATTGTTTTAAAAAAAGAATCTGGTGAAATTATCCGAATATATGATTGGCCGGATAATATTGCCTATGTATCTTTTAATAAAAAAACTGGCCGTTTGGGCTTACATAAAGAACAGCAAAGTTCTTTAAATTTTGTTCATTTAGGAACTTTAGATAAAAATAGCTTAAAATCAGAACCTAAAGTTTTTTTAAATATTCATTTTTCTTTGCTAGGTTCTACTAGTACCGAAAAGGTAAATTTAGAAAGACCATTAGTGTATGCGGATAAAAAAATAAGTCGTACTTTTAAAAGAAGTGCTATGCTTTTTTTCTTTTGTTTATTTTTTATTGCTTATTTTAGTTTAACTCGTCAAGAAGTGCCAGAAGAGGTAAAAGAAAAAACAGAAGTTGTAAAAATAGAAAAAAAAGAAGTAATTAAGCCAAGATATTCTGTGTTAATTGTTCCCAATTCTGTATCTGTCCCTGTGGTTAAAAGACGCAGTGTGCGCCGTTTAGGAGCGTTGGCTGTTTTAGGTGCACTGAAAACAGGAAAACAAAAAGGCGGTTTAAATTTAAACTTCTCTAAAACCTCTAGCGGTGTTGGGCTAGGTGGAAGCCAAGGTAGTGGCGGAGCACAAACTTCTTTGTATGCTAAAGGTTTATCCAAAGTGGCCTTGGGTGTTGGTGGTAAAATTACTGGCGCTGGCGGTTATGGAAAAGCGGGAGCTGGTGGCGGAAAAGCAGGAGTGGGTCGCCTTAGTTTAATTGGTTCTAGGGGAGTTAGTTCTTTAGAAGTGGGAAGAGAGTCTATTACTTCGGGAGGCTTAGATAAATCGGCCATTGCAGCGGTTATTCAAGCGCATTTATCAGAGGTACGATTTTGTTATGAAAAAGCTTTACAGGGGCAGCCCGATTTAAAAGGAAGAGTAGTAGTAAATTTTGCTATCGAGGCTAATGGTTTAGTTAAGTTGGCTAATATTAAAGCTAGCAGTTTAAATTTTCCTTCTGTAGAATTTTGTATTGTTAATCATTTAAAATCATGGAAATTTCCATATCCAAGTGGAGGGGTAGTAGTAAAAGTTTCCTACCCCTTTGTATTGCAAAGAAGTAATTAATTAACTGGAGAAAATGTATGTATAAAAAAATAATTTTAAGTTTTATTAGTATTAGTTTATTTTTAAGCTCTTGTTCTTTTGAGCAAGATCCCTTAGCTTCTTTTCCTAAAGAAATTAGAAACGGAAAATTACCTGGGGATAATCGAGTTTTAAAACCTATTCCAAGAGGGGTTATTGAAGTAAGCAGCTTTCCAGAATCTCCTTTGGTATTTCATGATGAACCTTCACAAATAGGCATCGATGTTCGCCTTTTACAAAGTTTTCAAGCTCCTTACACAGTAGAGGTATTAAATTTAGATACTTTGCCTGGTAAATCTAGTTTTGATAATAAAAAAAATCAAATCCATTGGGTGCCTAACTTATCAGGGTTATCCAGCTTATTTGAATATATCCCCATACGCATTCGTGTTAATTTTGCAGACCCTCGGCCTTTATATGTAGAGCATACTATTTATGTTAGGGCTTACCGTACATTATTAGGTTTAAAGTTAGAAAATCTTATTATGTCTAATTTTGTAGCTGGTAGTAAAAAAGTAGCTAAAGTAATTATGACGGTTAAGGATTTAGATGTGAATGTAAATATCGGAGGAAAAAAAGCAGCAATTCCTAGACTTATGATAACTCAAGGGGCGCTGTCTAATGTGGATTATTTACTGCCTTATTTAAAAGCTCTTCCAAGGCCGTATTTACGAAATTGGAAAGATTCTTCTACATGGGTTATTGAAGCCCATTTTGACTTATCAAAGCTTAAGCTAAACAAAGATGCAAAATTTTATATAGGTTATGAAGTTTTTTCTTCTTTTGGAAAAAGTTTTGGATTAAAAAATTTAAAAATTCCTATCGAAAAAAATATCGCGGGTCCTAGCCCAGTGCTTCCTCCAGTTCCTGCACCTTCAGACAAAACCAAGACTTCTAAAAAGAAAACATCTAAAAATAAAAAAGAGGTAAAGTAATGAAAATAATTAAATTATACTTTTTCCCTTTATTTGCAGGACTACTTTTATTATTTACTAATTCATTAGTGTTGGCGGCAGAAGCAAAGCCATCGTTATTAGAGGATTTACACAATTTAGGGGAAAATACATTTTTAGTTCCTTACATTCAAAAAACTAGCACGGATTCGGAGGTATCGGTTATACAAAATCGGTTTTTCTCTCGTGGAAAAAAGCAAGAAATGCTTACGGGTCTTGCTTACTCAACATCAGGCCCTGCATACTTTAAGACTACTGCAGTAACTATGCTTTATAAAGTGTATATAAACTCTAAATGGTCTGTGGGTTTAGACTATTCTTATTTTTCCAATAAGCTGTCTCCTGCAGGTGTGCAAGTTATTAAAGAGGGAGAAAGTAAATTAAAAAATGATCCCGACTATGCTTTTATTCCTGATTTAGATTTTCCTAAATTTTCTTATACCGCTACAGCTTCGTGGTACCCAAGTTACGGAAAATTTAATTTATTTAATAAAATTATGTATTTCGATTTATTTTTAACTTCTGGGATAGGCCAAATTGTTTTAAAGCATAAGCCATCAGCTTTATTTTCGTTTAGTGTGGGTTCTAGCTTTTGGCTAACAAAACAATGGACGGGTAGAATGGAATTGCAAAGTAAATTATACAAAGAAACTTGGTATAACAGTCAACATAACATTGTTAGCACACAAGTTATGCTATCTACAGGCTATATATTTTAAAAGGTTTTTTACATGAAAACAATAAGTTATATTTTATTATTTAATTTTATTTTTTACTCATCGGTTTATGCAAAAAAAAATAATAGTTTAATTTCTATTTTAGAAAATAAAACTTCTAAAGAAGTAGATTCTTTATTTTTAAGTAGTAAAAAACTATATGGGATAAAGATTACAACGGCTGAACAAAAACAATTTGTTAATTTTTTTCAAAAGGCTTTATATAAAAAAGCTTTGTATCAGTGGAAAGGGGCTTTTTCTAAAACGCAATTTGTTCACTCTACTAATGGAAAAGCTTTGTTTGCTTATTTATTATGGAAAAATAAATTATTTATTACTGGCGTTAAACATTTATTTTTAATTAAAAATCCAAAGAAAATTAATAAAAAATTACTAGAATTATGGAAGTCAGAACTACAAAACAATATGTCTTCTTGGGTAAAAGTTTCTAAATTAAATTGGAATAAACAATGGACTTCTGTTTTATCTGTTCAACTAAAGGCTCGTTATTTGGCTTATAATAGCTATGGATTAAAATCCAAGCAATTATACCGTTTAGTGAAGGTGGTTGATTTAAAGTCTAAAGAAGGCATTTACTTGCAGTGGCAATTGGCATTAGCTTTATATTTAGAGGGGCAATCAAAAAGTGCTGCTAAAGTTTTATCTTTTTTATCTAAAAGTAATCAAAAAATAATAAAAGAAGATTTAATTTTTTTAACTATGGCTAGAGTTTTATATGGCAATAACTTTTTAAATGTTGCAATAAAATATTATAAAAAAGTTAAAAAATCTTCTAAGTTTTGGTTTATCGCTCAAGAAGAAATAGCTTGGGCATACTTAAGATCAAGGCAGTTAGAAAAAAGTTTATCGATATTAACAACAACAACTAAATCTATGTTTTATTACACTTCGCTAAGTGAAAGTTTATTTTTAAAGTCTTTGGTAGAGTTAAAAACTTGTAATTATATAGCAGTATCTAATACGGTTACCTTATTTAAAAAAGTAATGAAAAAAAGAATTCCTGCTTTGGAGGAAATAAAACTAAGACCAAATACTCCTGCAATTAAAAATTGGCTAAATGCAGTTAACACACAAAATAGAAAAGACTTAATACGCTTAGCCCGTAAAACACCAGTTATTGCCCCTAACGATCAAAGGTTGCGGTTTCTTTTGCAACAAAAACACGCTTTTTTTAAAGAGTCGGTGTTAGCAAAAACCTTTTTTAAATCTTCTTTATCTAAGGGAAGTGGCTTAGGCTTTCAATCCTTTTTTAAATCTTTATCTAATAATTTACGAAAGCAATCTCAATCTTGGAAAGATTTAGTTTTTTTAGAAGTAAAAAAATTAGCCACAGAGGAGCTGGCTACTATTAAACAACAAATAGCACATATTAAAGTTGTCGAATTAGAAATGCTTCAGCAAGTAAATGTTTTAGTAAAGGCTATGCATAGTAATAAAAGCTTAGCCAATAAACAGTTAACTAATCAATTAAAAGTGTTAGAAAAAAATAAAACTTTAAAAGCTAAAAATACTAGTAAAAGAAAAAAAATGTATTTTAGTACTAACTCTGAAGTATGGTTAGATGAACTTAACCATTATAATGTAAAATTAAAAAATTTATGCAATGCTAGTATGTAAAAGGGGAGAAAATATGTGGAAAATTTATACACTGATGGTTATATTTTTTGTAAGCTCTTGTGGGCAAAATTTACCTCCTAATTTTAAGGCAGATATTGATCAAAACCAAAGGGTAAAATTAAATGTAGGGCAAGAGCTAGTTCCTAAGGTAGATATTTTATTTGTAATTGATAACTCGGGAAGTATGTCGGGGCATCAAGTTCATTTAAAAAACCAGATTCAATATTATGCCAATGAAATTTTAAAAATTCCATCTATAGATTTTCATATAGGAGTGTTAGGATCTGATTATTTGAATGGTTTTACTAGACCTTATTTAACCCGAAAAACTCCTAATGTTTTAGAAACTTTAAAGCTAAATTTATTATTAGGGTCTTCTGGTAAAAGTATTGAAAAATTTTTTGATCCTGTATATTTAGCTTTAAATCCATCCTTTAGAACAGGTAGAAGTAGTAGCTTTTTAAGAAAAAGAGCGACTTTAAATTTAATTTTTATTACAGACACCGACGATCAAAGTAAAGAAATATCTGCAACATCCTTTTATAATTTTTTACTGGGTCTAAAACAAGACAGTGCAAAAGTGATTACTTTTGCAGCTATAATAAAAAAGAGCAGTTGCAGTGGGGAGTATAGCAGTCACAATATTCGCCGTTTAAAACAATTTATACATACTAGTCGTGGTAAATCTGTTAACTTGTGTTCTAATTATGCTGTGGAGCTAATTGAATTAGCAAAAAAAGTAGTTAGAGAGGCTTTTACTTTTAAACTAAAGGAAGTGCCTATTTACGAAAGCATTGTTTTATCCTATGGTACCACCATTATTCCTAGAAGTATCACTGAGGGTTGGTCTTATAACCCTAAAACCGTTAGTATCCGTATTGCTGCTAAGTTTTTTAAAAAACTAGGAAATCAAAACATTATACAAAAATTGCAGTTAAGTTATAAAAGAGCAAGACCTGGTGACTTATAATTCTTTTTTAGCCCAGCAAGACTTTAATACCAAGCCCTTATTTGTTTCCATTCCTCATTCGGGCGAACAAATTCCACAAGAGGCCGTGTGGTTACTTAATAAAGAGCCACATATTTTATTATGCGATGTAGATCGTTTTGTGCATGAATTATATCTGCCCGTAATTGAAAAAAATAAAATCCCTTCTATTTATAGTTCTTGTCATCGCTATGCTTTAGATCTAAATCGCCTAGAAACAGATATTACTGAAGACACGGTAATGGGCTCTTCTACTAAAGCACAAACAAGCTCTGGTTTAGCCTCTGGTCTATATTGGACAAAAACAACTAAGGGAGATGTATTATTAGCTTCGCCTTTAGATAAGCTTACCCATAAAATTTTGTTAGATAAAGTTTACTATCCATTTCATGAAACTATTACTAGCTATCAAAAAATATTTTTAAAAAATTTTAAAGTTGCTTATCACTTAGACCTTCATAGTATGCCCTCTTATGGAACCTCTGTTCACAGAGATAATGGCAAACAACGACCCGAAGTGGTTATCAGTGATTTAAATGGAAAAAGTGCGTCTAGTTTTTTTGTTAACTTAGTAAAAAAAGCATTTAGTAATTATTTTGAAATTTCTTATAACTGGCCTTATATAGGAGGGGGAGTGACTCGCAAGCATGCCTCTCCAAAAACCAATTGTCATACTGTACAAATAGAATTAAGAAGAGATTTGTATATGGATGAAAACAGTAAAGAACTATTACCTAAATATACAGACATACAAATGCAATTACAGAAATGCATTACAGAAATTTATTCCAGTTTATAAAAACATTATTTATAAGTAATTTTTTCGGGCATTAATGTTAGTATTCCTCTTCGGTCTAACTTAAGAAGATTAGATAAATAGGCTGGTGGTGTTGTTAAAACAGAAGAATTGGTTAAGTTAGAAAACACTAAGTTCCATGGTTTTAATAAAGTGTTTTTTAAAAAATTTTGCAAAGATAAAGCAAAATTTAAATTTAAATAAGAGTCTTTTGGATAATTAGTAGTAGAATATAATTTTATTTTAGCTAAATTAGCCGCTTTATTTATTGCTTCTTTTAAACTTCCTATTTTATCTACTAAACCCAATTTTATAGCTTCTTCCCCAAGCCAATATCTACCTGTTGCTAATTGTGCCACTTGTTCTTCTGGTAAGTTACGACCTTTTTTTATAATATATTTAAACTTATTATAGGTTTTTTGTAGTATCTTTTGTACTCTGTTGTTTTCTAATAAAGACAAAGGCTTACTAAAATTAAATAGTTCTGTATTATTATGTGTAGAAATAATTTGGCTATGTATGCCAAGGCTTTTTGTTAATTTTTCTGTGTAGGGGCGTACAAAAAAAACTCCAATAGAACCTATAATACTACTAGGTTCGGCAAAAATAAAATTAGACCCAGCGGATAAATAATAACCACCACTAGCAGCTACATCAGCAATCGAAACAACTACAGGAATGTGTTTTTTTATCATTTCCACCTCACTCCATATTATGTCCGAGGCCAAAGCGCTTCCTCCAGGGCTGTTAACTCTAATAACAAGGGCTTTGATTTTTTTATTGGCCTTAATTTTTCTTAATACTTTAACAGTATTTAAAGAACCAATATTGTGCCTTCGTGCGTTTCCGTCTTGAATTTCACCACTTAAATAAAGTATAGCCACTTGGTTATTCACACAAAGATTTTTGTCTTTTTTCTTAAGTTTTTTACATTCTTCGGTTTTTGATTGTTGAGAAGGGGTGTTTATATTATTAATACTAGCTATAAAGCCTTTAAAACCATTAGTATCTTCATTATAAAAACGAGGCAAAGAAGATAGGTTTTTTACTTGTAATTTTTCATTAATCATAGCAAAGGCTTTCCATTCGGTGCCTATAGCATCTATTAAGTTATACTTTAAAGCTTCTTTTGAAGATAAATAAAAATAATTTTGTGCTAAATAATTTAATATTTTTTTATTTACATTAGGTCTAGAAATTCCATTAATTAAATAGGTCCACATTTTATCAATTACATTCTTTATTTGTAGTTTATTTTCTTCACTGATCGTTTTACTTATTAAAGGCTCTACAGCACTTTTAAATTTTCCTGTTCTAAAAACATAAAGTTCTATTTTTGCTTTATCTAAAAGCTCTTTAAAAGAAGTAAATTGTGCATGAAATCCATTCCATTCGATATGGCCTTCTGGATACAAAACAAGTTTAGTAGCAGTAGAGGCTAATAAATAATCTTTTTCTGATAAACCTTGAGCAAAAGCAATGATAAATTTTTCTGACTTTTTAAAATCTATTAATTGCTTTTGTAATTGCTTTAATACTGACCATGTTGCAGAAAAATTTTGTATTTTTAAATAGATCCCTTTTATTTTTTTATTCTTTTTAGCCATCTTTAGTAAATTGGTTAAACTCATTAAAGTATGCACTTTGTTTTTTTTCTCTAGTACATTTAAAAATTGCTTTTCTATTGACGAGCGTTCTTCAATATTTCCTGATAATTCGATTTTTAAAACATAAGGGCCATTTTTTTGATCAGGTTGTTTTAAAGTATGTTTAATTTTTTCGCCAGTAAAAAGTACTGTAGAAACAGCAAAAGAAATAATAAGAATAATGGATAAGCTAATAGCAAAAAAAGTGCCCAAGGCACTAGCTAAAACAGTAGTAAAAAATTTTTTCATAAAACCTTCTTTATATGATTTAAAGTGTTATTTTTTCTAAGTTTAATATAAACAAATTTCTTAAAATATCAAGGGCTATAAAAAGCACAGGCTTTTTATAATAAAAAAAGTTTAACTCTCTATTTTTTGTAAAGCAGTCCAGTGAACAGTAATACGCATAGACTGTGATAGTAGGGGAATTTCGCCTTTTTGATTAACTTGCCCTTGTATGACTCCGTATTGGTTTAGTCCAGAAATAAAAACTCTAGTTCCTGGTTTATAGTGTTTTTTAAAGTATTCTAAAGTTTTTTCTTTAGGTTGTAAATTTTCTTTAATAATTATGGGTAAATTTTTCTGCATTTTTTTTAATTCTTCATATTTAAAAATACTTTTTCGTGTTTTTTGTTCTGAAATAAAAGTTTGTATCTCTTCTTCGGCACCATCCATAACTTCTTGTAGTTTATTTTTCTTAAATTTTTTAAAATTTTCTTTTTCTTCCTTTAGTATTTGATTATTTTTTTCCCAAGTTTGTATTTCTGTTTTTAAAGTTTCTTGTGTTTCTAGTATTTTTTGTTTGTTTTCTTCTAATTCTTTTAAGGCTGTAAAATAATTTTTTTGTTCGGGGCTTAAAAAACTTAAAGCTTTTTTTAAAATTTCACTAGATACACCAACTTGTTTTGCTATATCAAAAGCAAAAGACTCTCCAGGGTGTCCGGCAGTAAATTTATAGTTAGGACCAGTTTTTTTAGAAAAGTTTAAAGACCCTTGAAAAATAGGAGAAGAACTTTTCCAAGAATATTTTAATTGATTAAGGTGAGAACTAATTAGTGCAAAAATATTTTGATCTAAATAATACTCAATAAAGGATTTAGAAAGAGCCACTGCCTCTTCAGGGTTAGTGGAAGCACAAATTTCATCAATAATTATTAAAGATTGAGGGCCTTGTAATTTACAAGCTTGGTTTAAATTAGAAACATGAGAACTAAAACTACTTAAACCTTCACTTAAGCTTTGTTCGTCATTTAAAATTAAATGAATATGTTTAAAAAAAATAATTTCACTGTTTTTATTAGCGCAAATGGGTAGGCCACAACTGGCCATATAAGCAGCCAGGGCAAAAGATTGCAAAAAGGTAGTTTTTCCTCCTGCATTGGGGCCAGAAAGCAAGAGTATGCGTTGTTTGTTATTAAAAGTAACATCATTACCCACAGGATCTAACTTTTTAATTAGTAGTAAAGGGTGCTTTAAATTAAATAATTGTACTTTTTTAGAAAATACAACCGAAACAGCATTTAGTTCATCAGCTAGTTTGGCTTTTGCAAAAAGAAAGTCACTTTCTAATAAAACCCAATGGGCTTGTTTTAGTTCGTGTTTAATTTGATACAAATCTGCACAAATTATGGATAAAATATTAATAATTTCTTTATCTATTTGTTTACCTAAGTTCATCAAAGTATTGTTGCTATTAACTAACTCTTGAGGCTCCATAAACACAGTTTTTTGTGTATTACTAGAGTCATGGATAAGGCCGTTAAAGTTGTGTTGCATACCACTTTTTATAGGTAAAACTAATCTGCCCTCTCGAGTAGTAACAAATTTATCTTGAAGTATATGTTCAATGTCATAATCTTTAACCATTTTATCTAACTGCTTTTGTATATTATGGCTTAAGTTTTGCTTTTCTTGATATAAGGTTAATAATTGTTTACTGGCAGTAGTTTTAATAATGCCTTTTTCATCTATGATTAATTGAATTTTTTTAATCATGTTTTGAGGCGAAAATAATTTTTTTGTATATTTTTTAGCCCAGTTTTCTTTTTGATTATTTAAAATTAATTTTAAATGTAAAACTTCATATAAAAAAAGCATAATAGTATGCAAGGTTTGGCTTTTTATATGACTAGATTTTTCAATTAATGAAAACCATTTATCAAAGTCATCTAAAGATTGCGCATGAATTTCTACTTTATTTTTTAAAATACTTCGTACATCTTCAATATCTTGAAAGCTTTGGTTAGCTTCGGTTTCTGTTTTAAAAGGAGTAATTTTTTTTGTTAATTGTTTTGCCAACTGGCTACTACAATATTGTTCCAAATGTTGACAAATATTATTCCAATTTAAAGTATTTAATTTTTCATTCATAATTATAATGCTTGTCTGTTGTTAATATAAATAAAGTAAAAACTTTATATGCATTTAATTGCAGTTATTTTTTTTATATTTTGTTATTAATAAGCTAAACAAAAAAATAAGCAATAAGTAGTTAAACCAATAAGGGTGTTTTGCATAAAAGCTAGGGGAGGGATTTTGTAAATATTTAATAGAGTATAAATGACTCCAAGAGGCTCCCTTTTTGTAGGGAGATAGCTTTAAGACATTGCCATTGGCTAGTATAGCTCCAGAAATTCCTGTAGTGGTAGCTCTAACCATGGGCAGTCTGTTTTCTATAGCTCTAGAAAAGCTAGTATATAGATGTTGCCTTGGTTGAAACCAAGAATCATACCAAGAGTCATTACTAACATTTATTAAAATTTGCGCTCCCTGTTGACTTAAATCGCGAGATAATTCTGGAAATAAGGATTCATAACAAATTTGTGAACCAAAGTTAATATTTTGAAAAGTTTTTATCAGTGGCTTTTTTTCTGCTAAAAAATTTCCAACAGAAGGTATTTGTGTATATATCCATTGAATAAATTTAGGAAAGTATTGCTGTAAAGGCAAAGTTTCTCCAAAAGGCACTAGTTTTACTTTCTTATAAGAAAGTGTAGATTTTGTATCCTTAGGGGAGTGAAAAAATAAAGAAATTTGAGGAGCTTGATGCTTTTGGTTAAAAAACCAAGATCCAAATATTATAGAAATATTATGAGTCTTAGAAAATGCATTTAAATTTTGGCTTAGAGGGTTATTTTGATTGGCATAATTTAATAGAGCTGATTCAGGCCACAGACTAATGCTGTTAGGCTTTATAGTTTTTAAAGTTTCTTTCTTATGAAGTTCAAGAATTTGTCTTCGAGGATTAAAATTCTTTTGTAGTTTAGAAGGCTTGTTAATAAAATATTTTTTATAATCTATTACACTTCCTATTCCTGTCTGTACTATTTGCATAGAAAGTGTTTTTTGATTTTTTACAGTAGAAGTTTTATAAGCTTGGCCATAAAAGTGCCCTAAGCTTACTAAAGTAAAAAAAAGAATAATAGTATTTAATGCCCAGTATTTTTTTTTATATAAATAGGCATAGCCTAAGCTAGCATTAAAAAGCAACAACACACTATTTAGCCCTGCAAAACCAATAAGGTCAGCAAAGTGATATAAAGGAATTTGGTACTGCAAAAAAGTAGTAGAGGCAAACCAAGGCAGGGGGGTTGGGGTAAATTGCTGTAATAAGCTAAATATAGTGGCTAAAACTAGTAAGCCATAAGCTTTATTGAGCTGAAAATGTTTTTTTATCAAAAAACTACAAACAGAAGATAAAGGTATAAATAGTTGTGCAATAAGAAAAAACAGCAAACTTAAAGGCAGTGCTAGTAGTACAGGTATTTGTCCAAACTCAAAAATAGCAATAAAAATCCAATACGAAGATATGGCAGCCAGTAAGGTTCCCGTAATTAAAGAGCCATAAAACACGGTTTTAAGGCTCTTGCTGCGTAAAATAAATATCCACAAAGGTATAAAACTAAATAAAGTCGCCCATGGATAAAAAGGTATATAGCTAAGGCTAATTAAAAGAGCGGATAAAAGAGGTAGTTTGTAAATCGAAAGACTCTTTGCTAGCATAGTAAAAGAATAAGATGTGGAGGGGATTAGTGCAAGGATTGAATATTGTTATTGGTATTTTTATACTAGGTGGTTTAGGGGCATTCTTTCGTTATATGGTTGGTGCATTTTTTATGCATAGTATGTATGGAGTGTTAGCAGTTAATGTCATAGCCAGTTTTTTTGCTGGAGTATTAAGTTTTAGCACGACGCTGTCCTCCCCTTATAAATTAGTTATTATATTTGGGCTCTTGGGCTCTTTTAGTACTTTTTCTAGCTATGCATTGCAAGTTCATCAATTATTGTTAGAGGGGCAGTGGTTACGGGCGGGGGTAGTTTTTATTGCTAATAACCTGTTAAGCATTTTGGCTTGTTACTTAGGTTATAAGTTGGCCTTAAATTTATAAAAATTTCATTATCTTTACAAAAATATTTGATTAAATTGCGATCTATTGTGTTTTTGGCAAAAATACGCTATAAGATTAACGTAAGTGTAAATAATAGCGAAAGGAGTCAGTGTGTCTGATTTATTAGCAAATGCGTCTGTAGATGGAAAAAACTCGGTTTCTAAGTCTTCTAAAATAGCAAAAGGGCCTAAATATGGCTTTGATATCGAAAATGTTCTAGATATGAAGGAAAAAGATTTTCCTGTATTTACGCTAGCCAAAAACAAAGCCCGTTTTTTTCGTATGTTTACTTGGTACAAAAATAAAAATGCATGGTTATCTGTGGCGCCTTTAAGTTCTGTAAAAAAGCTATTTAAAGAACAAACAAAGAGTTTAGAAGGAATCCGCGAAAATAAAATGGATTATGAAATGGATTTAGAGCAAGGAACTTTAACTCCTAGTCAGCGTTCTTATCGTTTAGACGAGCTAAATATGTGCAAAATTCATGAAAAAATGGCTGTATATTTAATTTCTAGTATGCAAAAGAAAATTAAAGTTAGTCAGCACTAGTTTGTATGAATGCTCGTATTTTATTTTGTAGTAAAGAAGAATTTAGCAAAAATAATTATAAAGTTTTAAATCCTTTTTTAAGCCCTAAAAATAAATCTATTTTTTTAAAAGCTTATAAAGAAAATAAAAGCACTTATTTTCTTTTAAAAGATTCTTTTTTTTTCTTATGCCTGCTTTCTGTACATAAACCATCAAACACTTCTACAGATGCTTTTTGTAGTTCCGACTTTTCAGAGGCTAAAAATAAAACGGGAGACAGTTTTTCGCACCTGTCTAAATTGTCTGTCAAAAAACTATCTATTTTTACAGAAAATTTAAATACTTTTCAGTCATTAGGTGTGGTGGTAGGGGCTTATGTAGCTTCGTATAAATATAAAAAAATAGCCTTTAATAAATTATTAAGTCATTCCATGGAGGAAGACTGTTTTAAACCAAATCTTAAATTTACTATTAAAGGAATTTCTTCTAGCTTAATAAAAAAAGGAAAAACTCAGGCGTATGCTATTAATATGGCAAGGCACTTGGTAAATTTACCGCCTAATATTTTAAACACAGATAATTATGCTAATTGGATTCAAGAAACTTGGAAGGGTTTTGCAAATACTAAAGTCAGTGTTTGGGATAATAAAAAATTAAAAAAAGAAAAAATGAACTTATTGTTAGCTGTGGGGGAGGCGAGTGCTTGTTCTTCTTACTTAGTTAAAATATCTTACCGTGGGGCTAAAAACAGTAAAACTAAAACACTTAATACTATTGATGTGGCTTTTGTAGGAAAGGGTATTGTTTTTGACTCGGGAGGTTTGGGTATTAAACCTGCGGGGGCTATGCGCTTAATGAAAAAAGATATGGGTGGTTCGGCCAGTGTGTTAGGTTTAGCTTACTGGGTAGCAAATAATCAACCGTCCATTAACTGTGATTTTTATATTCCCATTGCAGAAAATAGTATTTCTGGTAAAGCGTTTCGCCCAGGCGATGTTTACCAATCTCGCTCGGGAAAATTAGTAGAAATTCATCACACCGACGCAGAGGGTAGGTTAATTTTAGCAGATGCTTTATCTTTGGCGGTAGAATCTAAGCCTAAAAAAATTATTAATATTGCTACTTTAACAGGAGCGACTCGCGTGGCCTTAGGCTATGATGTAGGAGGTTTGTATTCTAATCATGTGGCTTTTACTAAAGAAATTGTAACTAGCGCACAGCAGTCGGGCGAAGCTTTATGGCCAATGCCTATGGTAAAAAAATATAAACAGCAATTATCTTCTAATACTGCAGATATTTCTCATGCCGCAGATGGAATGGCCGGTGGTATTAGAGCGGCTTTATTTTTAGAGGAATTTATTCAATCCTGCCCATGGGTGCATTTAGATATTTATGCTTGGCAAAACTCTCCACAAGGGGCTTTGTTAGAAAGTGGAGGAAGTGGGCAAGCGGTACAAAGTTTAATTTATTGGTTAGAAAACAAATTGGTTAACAATATAAACTAATCTACTTTGTTATTGAAACAGATTTTTTGCTTTAATTAATTTTACCACTTCTTCGGGAACGAACTGTGACCAAGAAGCGTCTGATGTTTTTAATAATTTTCTTACATCTTCGGATAAAATAGATATATCCACATCTTCGCAAACAGAAATATCTGTAATAAATTGTTGCTCTAATAAATATTTATATAAATAACAATACTTTTCTTTTGGTGAAAAACTTTTACTAGTTACACATAAATCTTTTCGTTTGTAAGGAAAAACTAATACTTTAGTATTTTCGTCAAATAATTTTCCCATGGCTTCTAGTAAAGAGCCTTCTAAATTTTTATAAGAGGATTCGTTAAATAGATTTTCTAAAAAACTAGCTCCAATAACAAAGGCTAATGGTTTAGCGCTTACATTACGAATGTAGGCTTTTAATTCGTGCATTACATTAAACTTCGATACTAATGTATAATTGTTTGTAGCAGCTAAAGTATCAATACGATTTAAAATATCAGCGTAATCCATTCCATCTTTTTGCCCTAAGTTCATTTCTAAAACAGGCACTACTTCTTCGTTTTTAACAGCAAAAATCGATTTAAAATGTTGTTTTGACTGATTTAAAATTTCTAAATTTGCTTTAGTAATTGGGCGGTAAGTACCTTGCATAATTAATAAAGATTTATCAAAAAAAACTTCTTCGGCAGGTAAAATACTTCCATCTGGAGTAAAAACAACACTTTTTGTCCAATGATTTTCAATAAGCTCTAAGTTGGCAGTGCGGTTATCTATATGAGAGAAGGCGGTTCCTGTAAAATCAATGTAGTCTATTTCTACTGTGCTATGTAAATTATCTTTTAAACTAGATATAAATTCAGATAAATTTTCTCGCTTATACAAACTATTATAAATTAAATTTACACCAAGTGTTCCAATTTCTGTTTGTTGAACTAGGCGCTGAGCATGGTGCAGTTTTAAATGTATAATTACCTTACTAGGTAAGCTGCCTTCTTTTTCTTGAAAACAAAACCCCATCCATCCATGACTGTTTTTATTAGAGCTATTAGTTGTAGTTACTGTATTAGCATAAGAAAAAAATTGCGTTTTATCGCCTCGAGTTTTTGATAAACGCGTTACTAATAAATCATATTCGTACTGAAGCATTTTTTTTACTCTATCTGCACAAACATAGCGAGGGCTTTCGCCATAAATTTCGTCACTTAAAGACATGTCGTAAGCGGACATGGTTTTGGCAATAGTGTGAGAAGATAAGCCTGCTTGAAAAAAATGCCGAGCGACTTCTTGGCCAGCACCAATTTCTGCAAAAGTACCGTAGGGCTTACTGTCTTTATTGATTTCTAAAGCTTTTTCTTTGGTTAATAAGTTGTGTAAATTTGTCATAATTAAAATAAAGGTTATGTTAAGTTATATTTTTTAGTTTGCGTCTTAAAATTTTTCCTATATTACTTTTTGGTAATTCTGTATGGTATTTAATAGTTCTAGGCACTTTGTAGTTTACTAAGTTTTTTTTTGCAAATTGAATAACCTCGTCATCGGTTAAGCTTTCCTCTTTTTTAACAATATGAGCTCTAACACTTTCTCCTGACTGTGAGTTGGGAACACCAACTACGGCTACTTCTGCAATTTTAGGGTGTGCACTTAGTACATCTTCTATTTCATTAGGAAACACATTAAACCCAGAGACTAAAATCATATCTTTTTTTCTATCAGCTATAAAGATAAAACCCTGTTCGTCTTGATAAGCTATATCACCAGTTTTTAGCCAAGTTTCCGAAGAGGTTTTATGAAAAACCGCCTGGCTTTCTGTTTCATTATTTAAGTATCCTTGCATTACTTGAGGGCCTTTTGCCCAAAGTTCTCCTGTTTTTCCTTGTTCTACCTCATTGTCATTTTCATCCATTAATTTAATGTCTGTGGAAGGCAAGGGTAACCCAATGCTTTTTTCTTTGGTATGATTTAAAAGATTGCAGCACAAAACAGGGGAAGCTTCGGTAAGTCCATAACCCTCTGCAAGGCTAACTCCTGTTTGTTTCTTCCATTGGCGAGCGGTGTCTGTTTGTAAAGCCGCTCCACCAGCAATACAAACTTTTACTTGTTTAAATTTTAAACTTTTAAAATCAGAGTGATTTAGCATAGATTGAAATAATGTGTTTACTCCTGTAAAAATAGACCAAGGGTATTTATTTAAAGTTTTAATAAATAAAGCGGTATTTCGAGGATCACTAATTAGTATATTTTGGTACCCATACTCTAAAAAGGTAAGTAAATTTACAGTAAATGCAAAAATATGATACAGGGGAAGGGCTGTGACAATAACTTCCTTTTCTGAAAGGTCATGTTTTACATAAGTTTGAATTTGTCTAATATTTGCCAAAATATTACCATGACTTAAAATAGCACCCTTAGATAACCCCGTGGTTCCACCAGTATATTGTAAAACTGCAGTGTCTTTTGATGTGGTAGGCACTGTTTTAAAAGGGTTGTTTTTATTTATATTTAAACTTTGTTGCCAAGAATATATAGGAGTATGGGGTATGTTGTAAGAAGGACAAAGTTTTTTTATTTTTTTAAAAATAAAATTAATAATTTGTTTTTTACAATAAGAAAAAGAATCTGCGGGGTCTGTGGTAATAATAGTTTTTAAGTTAGTCTGTGATAATAAAGTTTCTAATTTATAAGTAAAGGCAGAAAAAATAATAATTAATTTGGCTTGAGAATCTTTTAATTGATGCTCCATTTCTCGAGGGGTGTAAAGAGGATTAATGTTAGTAATAGTTAAGCCTGCATAAAAGCAAGCAAATACTGCAATGGGGTATTGAGGTAAATTAGGAATCTGCAAAGCCACAACATCCCCTTTTTTTAAACCAGCAGTGTTTTGTAAAAATTTTGCTAAGTGTAAAGCCTGTTTATTTACTTCTTTAAAGGATAAGTTAGACCCCATAAAAGAAAAGGCCGTTTTAGCGCCGTGTTTTTTAAAAGCGCTTTGTATGTATTCTAAAAGGGAGTCTTCTTCTTTAATAGCGGGTATGCTAGTCGGCATATAATCAGGATATTGTTTGTGCCAAATTTTTTTTTCCGCTAAAGTAGTCATATCGTTGAGTCTAGGCTAGGCTATAATAAAAGGCAAGATAAAATGAAATAGGAAAAGTAATGACGCAAAAGATGTTGGAAAAAGCAAGAACATTAGCTTTTAATTATAGCATTAGTTCTTCGTATAAAATAAATAATAAAATAAAAGCTTCGAATTTTATTATTCAACCCTCATGGATATTATTACAAAAAAGTATCCCTATTTCTGTAGAAGAAAAACTCTTTACAATAGCTAGTGCTACTTCTAAAAAATTAGATCATATATTGTTAAATGAAAAAAGCAGTTATAAGCAAACTGGGGCTATGTTTAATAAAGAGAATGTGTATATAGAAGACATTGCTAAAGTGTATTTTTATCAACTACAAAATGAGTTAAAGCAAATGGAAAAGGATAAAGATTTAGTTAAGCTATTTTCTGTTCAGGTACAAAGAGGTTTTGTAGATAAAGCGACTTACTTTTTTGATAATAAATGCATTATTAGTACGGCAGGTAGCTTTAGTGCTGTGCATAGACATTATAATAGTGATTTATCGGATGAACAAAATAAACAGCTATATAAAAAATGTTCTGTTGATCATGGGCATGAGTATGAAATAAGAATTTTTTTAAAAAAAACTCTTGCTAAAAATAATGATAATAAATTTTTCGAATTAAGTTTATTAAAAAGCATATTAGAAAAAAAAATATTAAAGCATTTTCATGGCAAATACTTAAACGATTTGGTAGGCAATACTTCTGGTGAAATTTTAGCAAAACACTGTTACAACCAGATTAAACCTGCATTGGGTAACACAGACTTAGCTGTGGAGTTAAATGAAACTAGAAAAAATTCTTTTTTTTACCCAGTGGATTTTTATAATTGCTCTAATTTTTGAATTCTAGCCTCTATAGAGGGGTGAGTAGAAAATAACTTAGTTAATAAGGTATTTTTCGAATTTTTGTTAGAAATTTTAAAAGCATTAAATGCAGGTTGCGAAGCCGAGCTTTGGCCAATACTCTTGCTGTTATTTAAGGCCCTAAGAGCGGCTATCATTTTTTCTTTGCTGCTTAGTTTTGCACTACCGTAATCGGCTTTAAACTCTCGATGGCGAGAAAAACTATTTACTAAAATGCTACCTAAAACTCCTAAAGCTATTTGTAAAACAATGATTATTCCAAAATACATAAAAGGCCCCATGTCTTCATCCACAAGACTAATTGCGTGAGCAATAATGCGGGCTAAGAGCATAACTAGAGTATTTATTACCCCTTGCAGTAAGGCCATGGTAATCATATCTCCATTGGCAATGTGAGCGATTTCATGAGCGATAACCCCTTCTAGCTCCTCTGTAGATAAAGTATTTAATAGGCCTGAAGAGACAGCAACTAAGGCATTGTTTTGGCTAGACCCTGTGGCAAAAGCATTAAGGTCTTCGCTTTGATAAATGCCAATTTCTGGAATGGCTTTTAATTTTGCTTTTTTAGATAAATCTTTTACAATTTGCGCTAACTGACTTTCTTTTTCGGTTTTATTTTGAAAAGGAAGGGTTTTTACCTTCATTAATTTTTTTGCCAAATATTTTGATAAAAATAAGGATATAAAAGAACCTCCCATACCAAAAACCATACAAAATATTAAAGTCAGCAAATAGCCTTCTGTGGGAAGGTTAAAAAAACTAGATAATATAGCCCAAAATATACTCAGCGTTGCAATAATAAAGATATTTAATAAACCATATAAAAATACGCGCTTTATTAAGTTCATACTAGCTCCTGTGGTTACTGTTCTTACAAAGAATAATAAAAATATTTATACTTTACAAGCAAAATAGCTTTATTATACAATACCTTTGTCTCTATAAACGAATATAAAATAGGAAGTTGTTTTGCTAAAAAATAAAATACAAATAGGTTATTTTTTAATAGCCATGATCTTATTTTTTGGCATTGTATATTTTAATAAAAATTATAGTATTCCTAAAAAAGCTAGTGAAACCGTGTTGTACCCTCCTAAGTACATGTCCTTATTTAGTTTTGGATATTCTGATTATTATGCAGACATTTTATGGTTGCGGTTAATTCAAGATATTGATTTTTGCGAAAAAGGAAAAAATAAATGCTCAGAAGGTTGGGCGTATAAAATGTTAGAAGCTATTGTTGAGCTGTCACCAAAGTTTCGCAACGCTTACTCTGCTGGAGCTTTAACTTTAAGCGTTTTGGTAAATGATAGAAAAGGTGCTAGTAAAATATTTTATAAAGCCATTAAAGAATTTCCTGATGATTGGGAAATTTTATACAAAGCAGCTTATCACTTTTTACTAGAGGATAAAAACAATGTGTTAGCCGCACAACTTTTGCAAAGGTCTGCCCAACATGGTGGGCCTTCTTGGTTGTATTCTTTAGCTGCACGATTGCACAAAAAAGAGGGAGCGTTGTTGTTGGGGATTATATCTTTAAAAAATTACTTAAAAACCTTAAAAAAACCAAAAAATATTAAGAAAGTAAAAAAACGCCTATATTTGTTAGAAAAACAATACAGAGCCGTGAAAAATCAGAAAAAATAAGTATTTCTGTCTTGACCTTTTCTAATAAATCATCATATTTCTTAGCAGGTTATTAAAGTGCCCAGCGGTAAAAAAGGGCTATAAAAATGTATTTTTATGTCTAAAGATTATTACAATATTTTAGGAGTTTCACGAACTGCTGATTCAGTGGAATTAAAAAAGGCTTATCGTAAATTAGCAATGAAGCATCACCCGGATAAAAATCCAGGAGACAAAGCTTCTGAAAATAAATTTAAAGAAGCCTCTGAAGCTTACGAAGTTTTAAGAGACGAAAAAAAGCGTCGCCAATACGATCAGTTTGGAACAGTTGGTGATGCTGGCGGTGCCGGTGGTTTTTCTAATGTTCACGATATTTTTGAAAATTTCGGAGACATTTTTGGCGATATTTTTGGAGGAAGTCGAGGTGGGGGCCGCTCAAGAAGCCGAGCGCGCAGAGGCCGCGATATTACTTACGAACTAGATATCACCTTAGAGGATGTATTAAATGGGGATAAGCAGGTATTAAGTTTTCAAAAAGAGGCCTCTTGTAAAGACTGTTCTGGAGAAGGGGCTGTTAAAAGCTCTGATAAAGAAATCTGTAAACAGTGTAATGGGCAGGGGCAAGTGGTTCAGCAACAAGGGTTTTTTCAATCCACGGTAGTGTGTCCAGTTTGTAGAGGTAAGGGAGAAAGGATTACTAATCCTTGTTCTTCTTGTCATGGAGAAGGTCGTCAATTAGAAAAACAAGAGGTAGAAGTTAGTATTCCTGCGGGAGTGGAAACAGGAATGCAGTTGCGTTTGTCTGGTAAGGGCGAAGATGGTTCTTTAGGGGGCCCTTCTGGGGATTTATATATTAGTCTTAATGTAATCCCTCATACAGATTTTAAAAGAGAGGATTCTAATTTAATTAAAGTGCTTTCTGTGTCTTATTTACAAGCCGCTTTGGGGGCAGAAATAGAAATTTCCTTGCTGGGAGGGGATAAAAAGATGTTAAAAATTCCTTCTGGTAGTCAGCCAGGTGCGCTTTTACGCTTAAAAGCCTGTGGCTTACCCGAGGTGAACTCCACAAGCAAAGGGCATTTATTATTACAGCTTAAGGTGTTATTGCCTAAAAAGTTAACGCGTATGGAAGAGGATGCCTTGCGTTCTATTGCCGAGAAGCAAAAAGTGTCTGTTTTAAGTACAACTAAGAAAAAATCTTTATTTGGCTAGCTTGACTTTTTTTAAAGGGTTTACATATTTTTTACATGCTGATAAGGCATTAAATTACAAAACAATAAATTTTAAATAGGAGAATATTATGAGCAAAATTATAGGAATTGATCTAGGTACAACAAATTCTTGTTTATCTGTAATGGAGGGGGGCGAGGCTAAGGTTATTGTTAATGCCGAAGGCGTTAGAACCACCCCATCTGTAGTGGGTTATACAGGAAAAGAAGAATTGGTGGGCCAATTAGCAAAAAGACAAGGTGTTACTAATCCTACTAATACGATTTATTCTTCAAAGCGTTTTATTGGTCGTCGTTTCTCTGAAGTAGGCGAAGAAAAAAAATTAGCTCCTTACAAAATTGTCGATAGATCGGGAGATGTGGGCTTTGATGTTCATGGAAAAGTAATTAGTCCAGAAGAAGTGGGCGGAAAAATTTTATCTAAATTAAAAAAAGATGCAGAAGCTTATTTGGGAGGGCCTGTAACCGAAGCTGTGATAACTGTGCCGGCTTATTTTAACGATGCCCAAAGACAAGCTACTAAAAACGCAGGTAAAATTGCAGGATTAAATGTAAAAAGAATTATTAACGAGCCCACAGCTGCTGCGTTAGCTTATGGAATGGACAAAAAGAAAGACCAAAAAATTGTTATTTATGATTTTGGTGGTGGTACTTTTGATGTATCTGTTTTAGAAATTGGTGATAATGTGGTAGAAGTTTTAGCCACTAATGGGGATACTCGCTTAGGTGGAGATAACTTTGATGTAGAAATTTTACATTGGATGATTAAAGAATTTAAAACTAGTGATGGAATTGATTTATCAAAAGATAAAATGGCTTTACAAAGATTAAGAGAAGCTGCAGAAAAAGCAAAAATTGAATTATCTTCTAGAGAAGAAACAGAAATCAATTTACCGTTTATTACAGCCGATCAAGCGGGGCCTAAGCATTTAAATTTACGATTATCTCGTAATAAGTTTGAACAAATGACTAAAAGTTTTTTAGATCGCTCTATTGAACCTTGTAGAAAAGCTTTAAAAGATGCTGGCGTATCGGTGTCTGATATTAACGAAGTCATTTTAGTGGGAGGTAGTACTCGTATTCCTTCCGTGCGTACTGCGGTAGAAAAGTTTTTTGCTAAAACAGCAAATTGCTCTGTAAACCCCGATGAAGTTGTAGCATTAGGCGCAGGTATTCAAGGTGGTATTTTACAAGGTGATGTAAAAGATGTTTTATTATTAGATGTTACTCCTTTATCTTTAGGTATTGAAACTTTAGGTGGAGTTATGACAACTTTAATTGAAAGAAACACAACAATCCCTACTAAAAAATCACAAGTTTTTTCTACAGCTCAAGACAACCAACCTAGTGTGGATGTTCATGTGCTACAAGGAGAAAGAAAATTGGCAACTGATAACCAAAGTTTAGCTCGTTTTGAATTATCAGGAATTGAACCAGCTCCTAGAGGTATGGCACAAATTGAGGTGAGCTTTGATATTGATGCCAATGGTATTATTAATGTTTTTGCCAAAGATAAAAAAACGGGTAAAGAACAAAAAATCGAAGTAAAAGCTCAGTCGGGGTTATCAGAAGAAGAAATTAAAAAAATGGTAGATGATGCTAAAGTTAATGAAGAAGAAGATCAGAAAAAAGCCCAAAGTATTCAAGCTAAAAATGAATTAGATGGCATGATTTATCAATTAGAAAAATTATCTACAGATAAAGAAAAAGAATTATCTGATGATCAAAAAGGAAAAATTAAAACTAGCGTTGAGGCTGCGAAAGTGATTTTGGCTAATGAAGCTTCTACGGCAGAAGAGATGAATAAAAGTAAAGAAGAGGTTGGAAAAGTTCATCAAGAAATTAGTGCAAGCTTATACGAAGACACTAAGTCTGCCTCTGCAGATGCTGCCAATAATGGGGACGAAGCTAAACCTGATGCTAAGCAAAAAACCGATAAGGTTTCGGATAAAGAAGACATCATTGATGCCGATTATACAGAAGTGCCTAAAAGCTAATTTATTTAGAAGGCTTTAAAAAATCGGTTAATTGATTAATCGTAAAAGGGATTCCCGACGAAAATGTTGAGGAATCCTTTTTTTTTGTACTTGAGTCAAACTGTTGTCGGTTATTTACTAAAAATGCACCATTGGCACTAACATTACTTCCCAATGTACTAAGGGCTCTGTAGGTGTTAAGCACTGTTCTGTTTTTTGTTTTATGATTTAATTTATGCAATTTTAAATCGCCAGTAGTGGTAAGCTGTTTTTTTATTTGTTGAGGAGAAAAGTCAGGATACTTGGCTTTAATTAACGCGGCCACTCCAGAAACAAAGGGAGTAGCTTGCGAGGTGCCTGTCATAAAACCGTATTGGTTATTAGGTAAAGTGGAATAAATATTTCCACCGGGTGCGGCAATATCCACACGGCTTTCATTAAAATTACTAGTGCTTAAAACATTATTGTTTTGGTTAATAGCGGTTACAGAAATAATATTAGGTAGGCCGTAGTCGGCAGGGTAATAAGAATTTACTTTGTCTGTTGGTTTTTTATTGCCGGCGGCCGCGACAAATAAAACGCCTTTATTAAATGCTTTTTTAATAGCTGCAAATTCTTTTGGATTAGATTCGGGCCCTCCTCCCGAATAATTAATAATATGTGCACCATTGTTGATGGCGTAATAAATAGCTTTTACGGTATTTTCTAAGTTTTGAGAATCATCTGAGGAGTTTGTGTTATAGTAGTTTAGTGGCATTAAAGAAACGCGTGGCGAAATTCCGCTAATACCAATACCGTTATTACCCACAGCTCCAATAATACCAGATACATGAGTTCCGTGACCGTGCTTGTCTGATTTAATAGGTTTGTTGTTTACAAAGTCCCAACCATGAACATCATCAACATATCCATTGTTGTCATCATCAATGCCGTTAAACGATTTAGAGTGACCATTTTTATCTAAACCTATTTCTCCAGGATTGCTCCATAAGTTATCTTTAAGGTCGACATGATTAGTATCAATGCCTGTATCAATTACGGCAACCACTACTTTGCGACTGCCTTTGGTAATTTTATTCCACGCGGCGGCGGAATGTGTTCCGTTAATACCCCAGTTATTATGGATAGATGGGTCGTTTTGTTTAATGTCTTTGTTAGATTTTAAATGGCCTTGGTTAAGGGGCTGTCCTAAAATTAAAAGTCGATTATTTTTCGATTTAGTAGAGGACAAAGAAACGCTGTAGGGTTGTCTTTTAAGACTGCTTATACCTACAAAAATCCCGCAACTAACAAAGCCAATAATGGCCCATATTCGTAAATAGCTCATGTCTTCTGTTCGGTATTCTAAGCAGGAAGCTTAAGGGATTTTTAATAAGCTTTATTTTACTTATCTCTTAAGGCGTGACAGACTCGCCCAGTATTTTTTGAAAAATAATCTTGATGGTATTTCTCGGCAGGATAAAAGGTTGAAGCCTTAACAATTTGTGTAACTGCTTTTTTCTTAAACACGCCCGATTTATCAAAGGCGGTTAAAGAGGCTTGGGCTAATTGTTCTTGCTTTTCTGAGTGATAAAAAATAGCAGAGCGATATTGTATGCCCACATCAGGCCCTTGTTTGTTTAACTCTGTGGGGTTATGTAGTCTCCAAAAATAGTCTAGAACTTGTGTGTAAGATACTTTTTGTGGGTCAAACACAATTTGTACTGCTTCTGCATGGGAGGTTAGCCCCGTACTAATAGTATTGTAGGTAGGGTTTTTTGTGGTACCACCAGTGTAACCCGCTTGCGAAGATATAACTCCAGGTAGTTTTTTTAAAAGGTGTTGCACCCCCCAAAAACACCCTCCCGCTAAGGTGGCGGTTTCTGTTTTTGTAACTGTTGCCGTTTCGTCTTTAGTATTTTTATTTTTAAATAACTTTAAATATTGTTCGTAACCTCTTTTTTTCATTTCACTTAATGAAATAAATTGTAAAGATGCCGAGTTTACACAAAAGCGCTTTCCGCCTTTTTCTTTAGGGCCATCATTAAAAACATGACCTAGGTGAGTTTTTGCAGACTTGCTATGAATTTCTACTCTTTCTACATTTAATTTGTTATCTATTTCTTTTTTAATTTCGTCAGCATCTAGGGGTTTTGTAAAACTGGGCCAACCAGACCCTGAGGTGTATTTGTCTTTTGAACTAAAAAGGGCTTTTCCTGAAACTTTATCCACATAAATGCCCTCTTCTTTGTTATCCCAATATTTGTTAGCAAAGGCAGCTTCGGTGCCTTTGTTTTGTGTAATTTCATACTCTTCGGGACTTAAATTTTTTAAATCGTATTTGGACTTAGTCACGGTAAGGGCCTTGTTTGTTTTTTTCTTTAAACTTGTTGTAACAGAAGAAAATAGTTTTGTAACACGAAAAGCAGAGTTAATTATCTTTTTCTTATAAAAATTATAGTTAGGAGTGTCTAGCAGCAGCACAGCAGCACCAGATAAGACTAGAAGAAGGCCGATTTTGTAAAAATGCTTCATTGTTTGTATTTTAGTCTATCTTTAGGGCATAAGCTAGAAAAAAATAAGTATTTTCTAATATTGAGACAGTATTGTTTTTAATGTAAGCTTCTTTTATGAAAACTCCTTCTTATTTAAGTAAAACAAAAATGATGGCAGGCATGCAGTGCCCAAAAAATTTGTTTTTACAAGTGTATAATAAAAAATTAGCCGCCCCAATTACTGCGGCCGAGCAGATGATTTTCGATCAAGGAAATTTAGTGGGCGAGTTGGCTCAAAAAGAATTTAAAAAAGACACTGCGTTGGTGAACACGGCGTATTGGGATTTTAAGGGAGCCTTAACTAAAACCGAAGAATTTATTCTGCAAGGTAAAAAAAATATTTTTGAAGCTTCGTTTTCTTATAAAGGAATTTTTGCTCGAGTGGATATTTTAGAAAAAGTACAAAGCAGTGACGGACAAGATGTATGGAATTTGGTGGAAGTAAAATCGGGAACAAAAGTTAAAGACGAAAATGTAAAAGATGTGGCTTTACAGTTATGGATTTTAGAAAACCTAGGTTATAAAGTGCAAAGCTGTTATTTAATGCATATTAATAACCAATGTGTTTTTCCCGACATGTCTAATTTTTTTCACAAACAAGATATTACAGCAAGGGCACAAGAGTTAAAAGACAGTGTGGCTAATTCTATAATAGAGTTAAAACAAATGGTGGACTCACAACAAGAACCCGAGGTAGACATTGGCCCTCACTGTAATGCACCTTATGAATGTAAATTTAAAGCCCATTGCGGAAAGCATTTACCCAAGGATAGTATTTTTTTATTACCCAGTATGGAAGAGTATGATTTTAAAGAAGAAGCATGGAAAAAAAAGCTATGGGGTTTTTATAAAAAAAATATCATAGAAATAAAAGATATACCTGAGGGCGAGCTAAATGCTAAACAACAAATCGCTAAAAAAGTGCATGTGCAAGATCAGTCTTACATCCATCGCCAAGGTATTGCTGCCGATTTAAAGCGATGGCAGTGGCCTTTACAGTATTTAAGTTTTAATAGCATTAACCCCGCTGTTCCGTTTTGGGAGGGGGTAAGACCGTATGAACAAATTCCTTTTCAATACACTGTGGGTTTGGGGCAAGGTTTGGGGCAGGATTTGGGGCAGGGTTTGAGTCAAGGTTTGGGGCAAGGCAAAGTGGTTTATAAAAATTATTTACATAATGATAGCAAAGATCCTCGTTTAGCTTTGGCAGAACAGTTGGTTGAAGATCTTAAAGGGGAGGGGAGCATTGCTT
>JAAOIK010000026.1 GCA_015163855.1 Pseudobdellovibrionaceae bacterium | reverse complement strand
TATTAGGGTTTAGATCGAAAACTGTTTTATTTAAAAAGTCACCGTATATTTTTGTATTTAAATTATGACATTCTTTAATTCCAAAGGGAGAGAAGTTCATAATTTTTTGAAAGTACATGTGCATGGCCGGTTTTTTACAAGAAAAATTTTTATCGTTTAAAAATTTTTCGAAATAAATACTAAAGCTATCTTCTAGGCTAAAATTTTGAAGAGCGGAAATTCGCATAGCGGGAGCAATTAGTTTTAACTTATCTCCTCCCCAAATATTTTTGCTAGTGTTTGCGTTAGTGCTAGAGCCCCAATTGTCTAAGTGAGAAAATAACGAAGAATCAGAAAATTGGCGTTCTCTTTGTAAGCTGGCTAAAAAACCCGACTGTAATTTAACATTACGATTCCACACCCTAGCAATGTTTCTTAATATTAACGCCTCTAAATAATCGGTTTTAGAAGTATAGTTGCCTGATTTATAACAAGGCCGAAGCTTGGCGCTTGGATTTTTTAAAAAGCCTTTGTGAATCCAAAAAAGGCCTAAAGAAAGCTTTTTTGGATTATTCCAATTTTGATTAAGCCCGGGAACTTTAACATATTGTTCTGTTACATTTTTTTTAGGGAAGATAAGGTTTTCGAAGCCTGTATTAAAATAGCTAGACTGAGAGTCGTTTATTTCTTCATCCGCCCCTGTGGAGCGTAATTCTTCTTTTATTAATTCGGCAGGGCATTTAATATTGAAACGCTTAGCGCTGTCTGGAAGATTTTTAAAATTTAAAACTAGCTTGTTGCCTAATACCGCAGCCACCTGTTGGGGAACAACTGCATTTAAATGATTAATCATTTTTTTTATTTTAGCAGGAAGCGTTTTGCTGTTTGAAGGTAAAATAACTTTAACGCTTAAATATCCGCCTGCGGTTTTAACATCCATAGCCTGAATAGGGGCTGTAGCTGCAAATAGTGTGAAAGAAAAAATAGCCATGCGTAAAAAGTTCATAAACAGCCCTTTGTTTTTTGATTAACTGAAAAAATATAACACAAAAAAAGAGGGAAAAAGAAAATATAGAGTAATAGCGCTTAATTTTGTAAAAAAAATAAATGTTTGTATAAAGTTTACAATTTTAATACCAGTGAACAAGACCTATAACTAAGCCTATAAAAATCAGTCCCAATAGCACAAATAAGGCTAGTCGATTAAGGGCATGGGCCACTGTGTTTAAATTTTGTATATCTACTTTCCATTTATAATTGGGGTCACCCACCTGCCTAAACCACGAGCGGAGCTGCCTTGGGCTTGAAAAAAATAAATGGTTTAAGTCGCGCAACACAAAATCTAAGGAGGCCTTCCAGTAATCCTGCTCGTGCCCCTCTTTAATAAATTGATCGGCAAATTCTTGGGCCGATTTTATAAAATTAAAATTTCCTGACAAGCTACGGCCCGTACCCTCTAAACTTAATATAGACTTAAAAAAAATCATTAAGTATATGGGAATTTTTATTTTATGTTGAAAGGCCAAGTTTGCCGTTTCCATAAATACCTGTCCAAGCTTTACTCCCTTTAAATTTAACCCGTAATAAGGGTCAATTAAATTTTGCAAGGCCGAACTAAAACTTTCTAAAGACACCTCTCCAGAATGGCTTAAATCTAAATACTCCATGGCAAATCTTTCGTAATCTTCTTCGGACAAAGCCGTTAGCATATGCGAAATGCTCATTTGCTCTCTTTTATTTAAACGACCCACTTGCCCAAAATCAATAAAGGCCACCTTGTTATCGCTGGTATAAAAAAGGTTTCCCGAATGCAAGTCGGCATGATAAAGGCCTCTTTGAAAAAGCATTTTTAAATATGCTTTTAAAGTTTTATCTAAAATTTCTGTTAACTGTTCTTCGGAGTGGCTTAAAGTATTTATTTCTGAAAAACTAACCCCTTTAATTTCTTCTAAAATTAAAATTTGGGCCGAACTTTCCTCTCTGTACACTTGTGGAATTTTTACCGTAGCGTCGCCTTGAAAAAAAGCATGCAGTTTTTGCGTGTTATTTGCCTCTACCACAAAGTCCATTTCTAACTCTAGCTGTTTAGAAAATTCTTCTACCAAGCGTTTAGGTTGGTACATTTTAAATTCAGGAATATACTTTTCTATAAGCCCCGCTAAAGTTTGTAAAATGGCAATATCTTCTTTAATGGTTTCTCTTATTTCTGGCTTTTGCAATTTAACCACAACATCGGAACCATCTAACAAGCACGCCTTATAAGTTTGAGCAATACTTCCAGACCCCACAGGAGTGGTAGAAAAACTTTTAAAGGATTTTAAATATTCTTTTCCATAGTGCTGAATTAATACCGCCTCCATAGTTTTAAAATCTAAAACTTCGACTTGGTTGTGTAAAACAGCTAGTTCTTTGCAAAAATCTAACGGAAGTAAGTCGGTACGGTGAGCTAAAATTTGCCCCAACTTTACAAAGGTAGGGCCCAGCTTTTCAAAGCACATTCGTAATCGCTTTTGTGCAGACAATTTTTTATAGGCATGGGAAAAAACCACATTGGGCACTAGCTTAGATAAACCTAGCTTTAATATAAATTCTTGAAAACCATAGCTAGAAAATGTTTTTAAAATACTACTGACGCGAGAAATATTACCTAAAGTTTTAAAAATTTTGTTTTCAAACATTTATTTTTCTTCTTTATAAATTACTAAATCAATAAAACCTTTATCCACATCCACAGAAGCCACTTGCACAGTTAGTGGATCACCCACTTTATATATCTTTTTACTACGCCGACCAATAACAAATAAACCCATGCTGTCTAGCTCGAAAGCTTCGTTACCTAGTTCTTTTAAAGACAGAAGAGCTTCTACTGCCACCTCTTTAAGGGCAACAAAAACTCCAAATTTAGTAACCGAAGCAATATGCCCCTCGAACGCTTCACCCAAATGCTTTTGCATATAGCGTGCTTTTTTAATAGAAATAATTCTTCGCTCGGCCTTTACCGACCTTTGCTCGGTGGCGCTGCACGAGGCAGCCACTGCGTTTAATTTTTCTTTAGAAATTACAATGTTTTTATTATTAATAGACGAAAATTTTTTAATTAATCGGTGAATAATTAAATCGGGATAACGCCTAATGGGAGAAGTAAAATGTACATACTCAGAAAAGGACAAGCCAAAGTGTCCGACATTATTAGTTTCATATCGCGCTTGCTTTAAACTTCTTAAAACGGCAATAAATAAAGATTTACGCAAATTAGCATCTTCTAACCCATGCAACATGCCCCCTACTTTTTTAGATATATTTTGAGGAGATAATTTTTCAAAAAGGCCCACAGAATTAAACATTAATGATAATTGTGTAATAGCTTCTTCGCTGGGTTGTTCGTGAACACGGTATAAACTTTCAATATTTTTGCTAGATAAAAAATGCGCCGTAGTAATATTGGCCATTAACATAAATTCTTCTATTAAACGGTGGGCAAATAGTCGTTGCGAATAAACTAAATCTTCGACCCCGCCCTTTTCGTTAACTAAAACTTCTACTTCGGGAATGTCTAAATCTAAAAAGCCTTTTTTTCTTCTTTCCTCTAATAAAATTTGAGCTAATTGATAAGCTTGTTTTAACATATTAACTACAAGGGAAGGGTGTTCTTTATCTATATCTTGAAAGTCGTTATCAATTAAAGATTGTACTTGTCCATAAGTTAAACGCGCATGACTTTTTATTACAGCCTCTTGAAATTCATAATTTTGCACACTTCCCGCTTCGTCTATAAATATTTTTAAAACTACAGCTAGCCGGTGAACATTGGGTTTTAATGAACATAAGTCGTCGCTTAATTTTGCGGGCAACATCGGCACTACATGGCCTGGAAAATAAGAACTATTTCCTCTTAATAAAGCTTCGTCGTCTAAGGCTGTGTCTACTTTTACATAATGGCTGACATCTGCAATGGCCACTTGCAAACAAAAACCTTTAGGGTTTTTGCTTACACAAATAGCATCATCAAAATCTTTTGCGGTTTTTCCATCGATGGTTACAAATAAATCTTTTTCTAAATTGTGGCGATCCGTAAATTGTTTGGGGTCTATGGTATAGCTTTCAAACTCTTTTAACTGGTTTAAAATATTTTGTGAAAAAACATGCGGAATAGAGTTTTCGTGAATAACTTTTTTAATATCATAAATAGGATCGTTAGCATTGCCCGGCAAAGCTAAATCTAACTGCGCTTGAAAACCCTCCACATCACCAGGGTAAGAGGTAACGCTGGCCAAAACCCAAGACCTATCTTCTACGCTTTGATTTTCGGGCCAAAACACTCGCAATCTAGAACCCCAATTACCCGCATCATTAATAATACCCTCGGTATCAGAAACTTTATGTATCACTCCTGCTACTTTTTGTTGAGACCTCTCTACCATATTAAGCTTAACTCCAGAATACCTGTCCCCTCTAGCTTTAACACTCACCTCTACCTTGTCGCCTGTCATAACTCCCAACATATCTTGCTTAGAAATATATAAATCTTCCTTAAAGCCATCTAAGGGAATTAAAAAACCAAAGCCATCGGGATGTCTTTTTACTTTCCCTAAAACTCTATTAGAGGAAGCCCCTGCTTCTGTAGTTTTTTGACCTTTATTTTTAAACTTAGAAAAAAATGGCGAAAAAGGGGTTTTTTTAGTGCTTTTTTGCTTTTTTCCACCTGCGGCAAAAGAAAAATCTTTATTTGCTTTTTTTTTCTTTTTTTCGCTACTGGTGCTTTTAGATTTAAACTGTAGTTTTTGCTTTTTTTTCATAAATACCTGTAAGTACTTAATATACCTCATTACTACAGCGGGGCAAACTCTATTTAAGGGCCTAAAGGGCCACCATTCACGCCTTGACGAATAAAAAAATCGAATTACAATGCCAAACATGAATGCAAATATAAAAGAGCTAAGTTTACACTCTTACTTATTAGGGTCTGCCGAAGAAAAACAAAAATTTTCTGAAGAGCTATTTGAAGGTTTGCAAGATGCGGGTTTTGTTATTATTAAAAATCACTCCGTTCCTGTAGATTTATTATTGGCGGGATATAAAGTACTAGAAAAATTTTTTGCTCTTTCCGAAGAAGAAAAAAAACAATACATTTATCCCCAAAAAGGTGGGCTTAGAGGCTACACTCCCGTGGGCATAGAACACGCTAAAGATAGCTCTATTGCAGATTTAAAAGAATTTTGGCATGTCGGACAAATGTATATGACAGAGAGTAAACATATTTTATACCCTGAAAATATTTGGCCCAACGAAAAGCAGCTTGCCGACTTTAAAATTGTGTTTACAAAAATTTACTCCATGTTAGAAAATATTGGGCAAATTTTACTGCGCGCCTTATCTAAGCCTTTGGAGGTAGACGAACGCTACTTTGATAACTTAGTTCAAAATGGTAACTCCATTTTACGCCTACTACACTACCCCCCTATTGCTGATAATATAGAAAAAAATGCCGTGCGCGCCGGAGCCCACGAAGATATTAATTTTATTACATTACTTGCCGTAGCCTCTGCATCGGGATTAGAAATTTTAGATAAGAAAACTAACCAGTGGCTTAAGGTAGAAAGTTCTCCCAATGATTTAATTTTAAATGTGGGCGACATGATGGCCAGGATTACCAACAATAAACTTCCCGCTACTACGCACAGAGTGGTTAACCCTCAAACAGAAAAAAATACTAGTCGCTATTCTATTCCTTTTTTTATGCACCCTAAGCCAAGTAGTATTTTATCTTGCCTGCCTTCTTGCAAAAAAGAAGCAAATAACCCTGAAGATATTTCGGCTGGCGACTTTTTAATGCAGCGATTAAAAGCAATTGGGTTGTACCAAAAGCAAACTGACTAACAATAGTTATTGAAATCGTTTGGCACTAGCTTCTAAAGTTTTTGCCTGCTCTTTCATAGATTTTAAAGATTTTTTGTTTTCTTCAACTACTTTTTGAGGAGCGTTTTTAATAAAGTTTTTATCCTCTAGTCTTGATGATAAAGTTTTTATTTCTAAATGCAGTTTATCTTTTTGTTTAGTTAAACGCTTTAACTCTTCGGAAAAATCTACCAAACCTTCGAGAGGAATAACCACATTTACCGAAGTGTTTTCAAAGCTGACTGGCGTTACTGCAGATTTTTCTAAAGACTTTGGGTTTTGAACAAAACATTCTTTTGCTCCCGACAAACTGCAAATTAAATCCACATATTTAGACAACACTTTTTGGGCATAATCTTCTTTGGGAGACAAATACACGGTAATTTTTTCTGAAGCTTTAATTCTATTTTCGCCGCGAATATTCCGTATCGCTGTTACTACTAGCTTCATAAAATCAATTTCTTTTTCTAAAACAGAATCGCCCAAGCTTAATAATTTTTCTTCTGACTTTAAACTTGGAAAGTGCTCTAGCATTATAAATGAATTGTCGTCTTTGTTTTTAAAATAAGAAAATAACTCTTCGGTAATAAATGGTGTAAATGGGTGCATTAACTTTAAAATATTTTTAAACACATACCTTGCAACAAAGTAACTAGCCTTAGCTTCTTTTGTTTTTTCGCCCGAAGAGTTGTATAACACCGCTTTATTCATTTCTAAATACCAGTCGCAAAAATAGTTCCATGTGAATTGGTAAATGCTTAAAGCAGCCTCTGCAATGTGATAATTTTCTAAAGCCTTATTTACTTCTACAATAGTGCTTTTTAACTTTTGCAATAACCACTTGTCTTGTGCAGAAAAATAATTTTTGTTGTCTTTAATAAAATCAGAAGACACGGGCTCTAATAACTTTTGTTCAAAAGAAAGCAAGAACCTTGCTCCGTTCCAAACTTTATTCATGAAGTTACGATAACCTTCAAATCTTCCCATAGAAAATTTTAAATCTTTTCCTGCCATTACTTGAGAGGCCAAAGTAAATCGTAAAGCGTCTGCTCCGGATTGTTTAATTAAATCCACAGGGTCGATAGAATTGCCTAAAGATTTAGACATTTTTACCCCTTTGGCATCACGAACTAATCCGTGAACAAATATAGTTCTAAAAGGAACATCTTTTTTAAATTCTAAACCCATCATCATCATTCTTGCGACCCAAAAAAATATAATATCGTGGCCTGTAACTAAAAGGCTTGTGGGGTAAAAAGTTTTTTGTAGCTCTGTTTCTTCGGGCCAACCCAAAGTGCTAAAAGGCCATAGTGCCGAGCTAAACCAAGTGTCTAAAACATCGGTGTCGGGTTTAATGTTTTCGCTTTTACAATGCGAACAGCTTTGTAAGTCGCCCTCACTAACGGTTATCTTTAAACAATCTAAACAGTTCCACGCAGGAATGGAGTGCCCCCACCACAACTGCCTAGAAATACACCAATCTTGAATAATTTCTAACCAATGCAAATAGGTTTTAGACCATGTCTCTGGTTCAAACTTTGTGGTTTCTGTTTCTACCGCGCGTCGCGCCTGCACGGCAAGGTCTTTGGTTTTTAAAAACCATTGGTTAGATAAAAAAGGTTCGATCACGCAGCCCGACCTAGAACAATGACCCACAGAATGTTTATGTGGCTCTTCTTTAATGAAAAGATTTTTTTCTTTTAAATCTTTTAAAAGTTTTTCTCTTGCCTGAAAAACACTTAAGTTTTTATAGGGGCCTGCATTTTTATTTAAAGTTCCATCTTGATTTAAAATATTGATAAATTCTAATTTGTGCTTTTTGCCCATTTCGTAATCATTAAAATCATGAGCAGGAGTTAATTTAACCGCACCAGTTCCAAATTCTTTATCCACTTCTGAATCTGCAATAATAGTAATTTCTCGATTTACAAAAGGCACCTTTACGGTTTTTCCAATTACCTTTTTATACCTTTCATCTTTGGGGTGCACGGCCACTGCGGTATCGCCCAATAAAGTTTCTGGTCGAGTGGTAGCTACCACCAAATAGTTTTCATTTTGGTTTACTGTTATTTGATCATCAACAAAGTCGTAACGAATATACCATAAAGAAGACGAAACTTCTTTGTGCTCCACCTCTAAATCAGAAACGGCAGACCCTAACTTTGGGCTCCAGTTTACTAAACGCAAACCTTTATAAATAAGCCCTTTGTTATATAGCTGTACAAATACTTTTTTTACAGCCCTAGAAACATCGGGATCTAAAGTAAATTTTAACCGGCTCCAATCACACGAGTGCCCTAAAGACTTCATTTGGTCTACAATACGATGCCCGTATTGTTTTTTCCATGACCACACTTCTTGTAAAAACTTTTCTTTTCCTAAAGATTGTCTAGTAATATTTTTTTTCTTTAATTCTTTTTCTACAACAGATTGTGTAGCAATACCTGCGTGATCGGTTGCAGGTAACCACAAAACATTGTAACCCTGCATTCTTCGCCATCTAACAAAAATATCTTGAATGCTTTGGTCTAAGGCGTGCCCTAAATGTAAGAAACCTGTAACATTAGGAGGTGGTAAAATAACACTAAAGGGTGGCTTTTCTGATTGCTCTTCTGCTTTAAAACAATTGGCATCTAACCACTTTTTATAAATAGCTGACTCTACTTCTTCGGGTTGATAGCGGTCCTGCAAGGCTTTCACTGTTTTTTTCCTGGTAAATGAAGGTAAATGCTTTTATAAATATATATAGCAATAAAAGTATACAAAGTTCCAATTAAAAAGGGGCTTTCCATTCCATACTTAGAATACAACCAACCCGCTAGTACGGAACCAACAATGCGACCAAGAGAACTTATACTTTGCGATAAGCCCATTCTTTCTCCTTGTTCGGACTTTTTACTTAATAAACTTAAACTACCATTAAATGCGGGCTGAAAAAAACTATAGGCAAAGCCCAGCAGGGTAATAAAAAATACCAATGGCCCTACCGAATAGGAAAGAGCAATTCCTGACAAAGCCAAACCAGAGCAAACTAAACCAATAAATAATAATTTTCTTTCGCCCCACCTAGACGCCAACACACGAACTAAACCCCCTTGAGAAATGGCCATAATTAAGCCTATGTATGCAAACCCCAGGCTAGATTGTAACAAGCTCCAATCAAATCGTTCTTTCATTAATAAAAATAAAGACACTTCCATATGAACCATTGCTAAAGAAAATAACCAACCCATAATTAAAAACTTTCCTATAATGGGTAACTTTAAAGCATCTATAATCACTAATAGTTTTGTGTTATGCCATATATCTTTAATGCGAAATTTTTCTGTCTTTTTTAAATTCACCAAACTTTCCTCTAAAAAGAAGAAGGCAAAAATAAAATTAAATAGGCAAATAACCCCTGCCATTAAGGCAGCAAACTGTTGTCCAAAAGGAGGGGCTTGTCCTAAATGTTGCCCTAAAACTCCAAATGCTCCTCCCAAAGCTGGGCCTAAAACAAAACCTAATCCAAAAGCTGCACCAATAAACCCCATTCTTTTAGTTCTGTCTTCGGGTTTAGAAATATCTGCAACATAAGCCGTGGCAGAAGAAATGCTTGCTCCGAAAAAACCAGCCAAAGCGCGCGCAATAAATAAAAAAGTGTAGGTGGAGGAAAAAGCAAACAAAGTATGAGCTAAAATAGAACCAAGTAAACTTAATAATAAAAAAGGCCTTCTTCCATATTTATCACTAAGCTTTCCCCATACGGGAGAAAAAAGAAATTGCATAAAAGGATAAATGGCCATTAATATACCAATGGCAAAAGCATTTTTTCCTAAAGAACTTACCAAGTAAGGAAGTAGCGGTATAATAATACCAAAGCCAATAATATCGATAAGTACAATAAAGAAAATAATAGCTAAATTTTTTTTTGTGTTGAGCATAGTAATTTTGCGTATCCTTTTTGGTTACTTACTTTTGTGTGTCCTCGCCAATCACTTTTAAAATGTCTCCCCATTTTTTTATAATAAAGCCTGGGCTGTCTGGATTTCTACTTACTGTCATATTTACTAGCGTCATGGCTAGTATTACCGAAATCATTAATAGCAATGCATACTCTACTACTACTTGCCCATTAGATGCAACCAACCTACCTAATCGATAAACCGACTTTACCACTGGGTTTTTTAGGGTGCTAGAATAAAATAACTCATCGTAAGGTTTATTTAAGCTGATAAAATCGGCCTGCTTTCCCACCTGCAAAGAGCCCACTGTATTTTGCATACCTAAAGCATAAGCTGCAGAAACGGTGTAGGCTGCAACCACCTCTTCGATGGTCATATTCATTTCTAAACGAGCCAATAGCCCGATAAATTCGATATTATTACAAGGGCAAGTGCCTGGGTTGTAGTCTGTGGCCAAGGCCACCCTAGCCCCTGCATCTAAAAATTTACGCGCCTGAGGGTATGGCATTTTTAAGTAAAAATCTGCTCCTGGCAAAAACACATTGCTAACATTAGCTTTAGACAACTGTTTAATTTCTGAATCGCTAACAAAGTTAACATGGTCCACCGAAGACGCCCCTTGCTGGGAGGCCAAACAAGAAGTTCCTTGAGGGCTTAATTGGTCTGAATGTACAGTTAAACCCAAATTATAATCGCTAGCCTGTTTAAATAAAGCCGTCATATGCTTTTTGTTAAAAGCCATTTGCTCTACAAAAATATCTACCCTATCCACTACTTGTTTTTTTACTGCTTTGGGAAGAACTTGATTTATTACCCATTGAAAATATTTATCTTTAGAAGAAAACTCCTTAGGCAAAGTGTGTAAGGCTAAAAGCGTTGCTTTAGTATTTAATTTTTTAATAGATTTAATGGCTTCTAACATTTTTATTTCGCTAGATAAGTTTAAACCGTATCCGCTTTTTGCTTCTAAACTAGTTACTCCTTGAGATAAAAAAACTTCGGCTCTTTTTTGTGCCATACGCTTAAGCTCTAATAAAGATAACTTTCGCGTTGCCTTAACGGTGGATAAAATTCCTCCCCCTTTTTTAGTAATGTCAGAATAAGACATTCCCTTTTGCCGTAAATTAAACTCGGAGGCGCGATTACCTGCAAATAATAAATGGGTATGGCATTCCACAAAAGCAGGCATAATAAAAGCTTGGCTTAGCGAATGCCTTTGTAAAGTTTGCGTAATTTTATTAATTTGCATTAATTGTTTGATTAAGCGCGGTTTAACTGCAGCATATTTTCCTACCCAAACAATTTTTCCTTTGTAAGAAATAATGGCAGCCTTTTTGGTAATTACAAAATCTTTTGATGTAATATGGCGCCCCTGTTTTTCAGACACCTCTTTTAAACTTAGTAATTCAGAAATATTATAAAATAATGTAAAACTCATAATTTAAAAAAAACTTTGTAACTTGTGTTTTTTGCAAGCTTCTTGAGCCTGTGCATAACCAGCATCGGCGTGTCGAAACAAACCCGTAGCTGGGTCGGCGGTTAATACTCTTTGTAATCTTTCTGCTGCTTCTGGAGTTCCGTCGGCCACAATAACTTGTCCTGCGTGTAAGCTATAGCCCATTCCTACTCCTCCTCCATGATGAAAACTAACCCACGAAGCACCGCAGGCGGTATTGCTTAATAGATTTAACAAAGGCCAGTCGGCCACAGCGTCAGAACCATCTTTCATGTTTTCTGTTTCTCTGTTGGGGGAGGCTACCGAACCGCAATCTAAATGGTCGCGCCCAATAACAATGGGTGCTTTTAATTTTTTACTAGCTACTAGTTCGTTAAACTTTAATCCCGCCAAAGCTCGCTCTCCATACTCTAGCCAGCAAATGCGTGCAGGCAAACCTTGAAAGGCAATTCTTTTTTCTGCCATGTCTAGCCAATTCATTAAGGCTTTTTTGTGAGGAAATAATTCTCGCAAGGCATCGTCGGTAACTTTAATGTCTTGGGGGTCTCCCGACAAAGCCACCCAACGAAACGGACCACTTCCTAAGCAAAATAACGGACGAATATATTCGGGAACAAATCCAGGAATTTGAAAAGCCTCTTTCACGCCCTCTTCTTTAGCCACTGCGCGAATATTATTTCCGTAGTCAAAAACAATGCTTCCCTTTTTTTTCATTTCTAGCATGGCTTTTACATGAGTAGCAATACTTGCGCGAGATTTTTTTAAATATTGTTCGGGCTGATTATTTCGCAAACGATTTGCTTCTTCAATAGTATAACCTGCAGGAATATAACCTCTTAATGGGTCGTGGGCGGAGGTTTGGTCGGTTAAAATATCGGGTATAAAATTGTGCTTAATTAATAAAGGCAACACTTCGGCCATGTTTCCGCAATAAGCAATAGACTTGGCCTCACCCTTACTGGCATAAGCTTTTATTTTTGCAATGGCTTCGTTTAAATCTTCTACCACCTCGTCAATATATTTAGTTTCTAGTCGTTTTTGAATTCTATGCGCGTCGGCTTCGATAGCTAGCACACAAGCTCCAGCAAATACTCCTGCTAAAGGTTGGGCTCCTCCCATTCCTCCTAAGCCTGCGGTTACAATAATTTTATTTTTTAAATTAGAATTAAAATGTTTACGGCCCAATTCTACAAAAGTTTCGTAAGTTCCTTGCACAATCCCCTGCGAGCCAATATAAATCCAAGACCCTGCAGTCATTTGACCATACATCATTAAAGATTTTTTATCCAACTCGTCAAAGTGTTTCCAAGTAGCCCACTTAGGCACTAAATTAGAATTGGCAATTAAAACCCTGGGGGCATTTGTGTGTGTTTTAATAACGCCCACAGGCTTACCCGACTGAATTAATAAACTTTCGTCATTTTCTAATTGCCTTAATGCTTCTAAAATTTTTTCTAAAGCTTCCCAATTACGCGCAGCCTTTCCCAAACCTCCATAGACAATTAATTCCTCGGGGTTTTCTGCTACCTCGGGGTCTAAGTTGTTTTGTATCATTCGGTAAGCCGCCTCTTGAATCCATGACTTACAATGTAACTGGCTTCCTGTTGGTGATTTTAATGTGCGTGGTTTCATAATTATAGACCTACTTGTTTTATTTAAACCAACCTTAATGCCTTGGCCTTAACATCTAATACAATTACGGAGTGATCGTGCCGAAACTCATTTGTATTTGTAAAATTTTTAATAGAAGAAAAAATTTCATTTCGTAAAGCATGTGTATCTAAGTTTTTATGTATAATATCTATGATTCTTTGTGAACCAAAAACTTCTTTTTTATTATTTTTTTCTAAAGTAATGCCTGGAGTACAAAATACAAGGCGATCTTTGGGCAATAGTTTAATAGTTTGTATGTCACTAATAGCGGTAAATAAAGAAACTGGATCTTTACAGCGAACTAAAGAGGTAAGCTCCCCCTCTCTACAATGAAAACACAGCATATTTCCCTGGGCTACAAAAGACAATTGCAGTGTGTTGCGCTCTAAGGAGGCATAAAAAAAATCAAAAAAATGTTGCTCTTCTAACACCCTAGTAATTTCTTCATACAACTGAGATAAAAATAGTTTTACTTCAATGCCTTGCGCTGCGCTTAATTGTAAAACTATTGCACTTAATAAAGCGGATAATGATAGCGAAGAGGAGTGCGACATCCAAACATTAAATATCTTACTGGCTTTCGAGCCAAAAATATCGTAATAATCTCCTCCCAATTCACCAGAATTATATTTGGCACTAATTTTAAAGCCTGATAAATAATCCCACTCGTCAGGAATTAACACCTTTTGCATAGTTTGTAATAAAAATAAATCGCTTTGCATTTTGGCTGTGCTTTTTTGAATACTTTTATTCGCCACCAACAAAGCTTTTTTTAAAAGCAACACTTGTGTTTTTTCTTCCTTTAAGGCTTGCTCTAAAGCCACCAATTTATCTTGTAAAAAACTATCTTCGTTGGACATAATTAACACCTATAATTTTATTACAGCACTATAGTGCGCCGAGTTACTTTATCTCCCTGCACTCTCCTTACACTCTGGAAAAGAGATTTTCTTGCACTAACTATGTAAATACCTTATTAAGAAAGCAGAATAAAGTCATGACTTTTATTATAGCTTAACTAAGAGGTAAACACTTGAACATAAAAACATCACCACAGCAGCAATTTTTACTATATATACATAAAATTAATGAAGATTCGCCTCAGGCCATTTTACCCTCTTTAGCGCAGCTAAGTTCGATACTGATTAATCAAAATTTAACTTCTCAATCTTTAGCCCTGCTTAAACAATGGGTTAGCACTTTGCAAGATTTGTGCGAGCACTTAAGCGAAGTGGATAAATTGCACTTACTAAGTGATTACTTTTTTAACGAATTATCTTTTAACTTAAACACTACTAAAGAAAACTCGCCTCAAGAAAAAGATTTATTGCTGTCTAGCATGATTTTACAAAGAAGTGCTAGCTTTTTACCTTTGGCTTTTTTATACCACTATTTAGCTCAGCAAATTAACCTTCCTTTGTTTTTTATTGCAAGCCCAAAATTGAACTTACTAAAGTATTACGGAAGAACCTCTTGCTTATTTGTCGATTTTAAAAAATTAGGAAAGCTAACTGCAATAGACGACAATACCAACATAAAAACATTACAAACTTATGACTTAGAGGTGTGTTCTTTTAAAAGTACCTATGTTTGTTATTTGCAAACGCTTTTACAGTACTATGCACAAGAGTTAACTAACAAAAATACTAAAGAAATAAAGTTGGCTTTAGAAATTTTAGAAAAACAGGAAAAGCCTCTTGCAGATTACGCCATCGATCACCTTAATGGCAACCCTCCTCCTTTAGAAGGGCACAGCAGCGCTATTTATACTTTACACTAAGCTTGCTGTTATAAAATTTTTGGCGTTAAAAATACCATTAATTCATTTTTAGATTCTTCTTCTGATTGGTATTTAAACATCCATCCAAAAAAAGGTAACTTGCTTAAAAAAGGAACTCCCGAATTTCCTTTAGATGTGTCTTTTTGAAAAATTCCTCCAATAACCAAGGTGTCGCCGTTTTTAATAAGCACTTTGGATTTTACCGAACGAGAGTTAATAGGCTTAGCGTTATTTCCCGTACTGATGGCACCGCCTGCAAACTCGCGCAAAATATTAACATCTAATAAAATACTTCCGTCTGCAGCAATTTGTGGCGAAACATCTAATTGTAATTTGATAGGTGTTCTTGTAACGCTTTCTGTAATCGTGCCGTCTTGTTCGGTACGCGATATGGATAAGTTTTCTCCTTTGTTAGTAATACTTGCTTTTTGTTTATCCAAAACCACCACCGTAGGAGTAGAAATTACCTTAACTACTTGGTCTTGTTCCGCGATGGCTAAAATGCTGGATAAATCTCCTAAAAATTTAAAACTACCTAAAGTTAAACCAACAGAACCTGCAAGACCTCGCAAACTACTTGGCGGAACAGGGCGAATTCCTCCCGAACCTAAACCCACAGAAATAGGGCCGTTTGCCCCTTGAAGGCCATTAATATCTACCCTTCCTCCCGAAAAACTCCAGTTCACCCCTAAGTTTTTAGAAAAAGATTGGTTAGCTTCAATAAATTTAGCTTCAATAGAAACTTGTTTAGGAGCACGATCTAGATTTTTAACTAACAAGGTAATTTTTTTCAACACCTCTGGAACATCTGTAGCAATCAAAGTGTTACTTCTTGTATCCGAAGAAAGCTTTCCTCTTTTAGGAGTTAAAAATACCTTAAGCTTAGCCGCTAACTCAGAGGCCTTAGCAAAGGAGATTGGCAAAACTTTTACAGACAATGGCGTTAAGCTTTGTTTTGACTTAATAATAGCCACTAAAGCTTCTTCTTCTTTTTTTAAATTTTCTAAACTAGAAATACGAAGAACTCCTCCCTTTTCTTGTATATACCCCAAGCCTTTAGATTTTAAAACTAAAGCTAAAGCTTGGTCCCACGGAATATTTCTTAACTTTAAAGAAATTTTTCCATTAACTGTATCGTCTACTAAAATATTAGCTCCAACCTCTGTAGCAATATATGCAACAACCTGTCGGACGGGTATGTCTTCAAACTGTAAAGAGATAGAGTGTCCATAATAACTTCCTCCCCCTAAGAAAAAATCCACCAATGTCCCTTTTTTCTGGTCTGGAGAAGAGCCAAGCTTCCCTTTAATAGTATTTTTGTTTTGTGCTATTTGTGTTGCCCTTAATGGATAGCGAATCTCTAACATGGAACCTATGTTAATAATTTGCGGCTTTAATTTTACTCCATTGCGTAACTGCAATACAATATTAGCTGTATCTGCTGGAGAATTTTGATAGGAATTTACAGCAACAACAGAGCCCCCTGTAAAATCTTTCATAAAATAAGGTCTTTTTAGTTTTTCCGGCAATATTGCATTTTTAATTTGCACAATAAGCTGATTATTTTTTTTGTTAATGCGCGTGACATAATCAATTTTTCCCTCGCCTTTGATAGATACTATTTCTAAGTTTCCTTCTTGCTTGTAGGTAATACCTTGCAAATCCGTTGTTTTTAAAGAAGTGTGTTCTTTAATATTTTCTTCTTCTTTGGCATCAAAGCTAGCCACGGGGGCCTTTGTTGTGCGTTCTTCTTCTTGCGTTTTAAAATCGTCTTCTAAACTTAACTCGTCATTGCCTTGTGATGCAGAAGTGTTTCCCTCAGCTACCAAATCGTCTTCTAAACTTAATTCGTCACCATCTTGTGAAGTAGAGGTATTTCCCTCAGCTACCGAATCGTCTTCTAAACTTAATTCCCCGTTATCAACATCTTCAAAAGAATTTGCACTACCTATTGATGCTTTACTAGAATTTTCTATATCTTCTTGTAATAAATCATTTACAGATACTGCCTGCCTTGTTTTAGTTTTTTGAAATAAAGAACAGGAAGAAGCAAATAACATCATTCCTAGTAATATAAATTTAGCGCAAATTTGTAACATCTTCTCTCCCGTGTTTCATTTTTATACCTGCTTATTAATTATCTGTTTTTTCTGCCTGTCTGCTCTGCCTGCCGTTCCTGCTCTGCCTGTTCTTCCTGTTCTTCCTGTTCCGCCTGTTCTGCCTGCTTTCCCTGCCCTATCTGTTTGTTTTTTTCTTTGCCATTCAACTGCGGTTCAGAAAAAGTTAGCACCTTGGTACTATATGTCGGACCATCATCGCCCCCGCCTTCTTTCAGTTCTAAAACTACTACTTCTCCCTCTCGAATGTGGATAATTTGCCCTTGATTAACCCCAAGATAATCTCCTACTTTTAAAATATGCATTTTACCAAGCGTATCTTTAACAATTGCCTTTGGTATGTTTGTTTTCCACATTAAGCCTTTAAGTTTATAATCTTCTACATTAGCACTTCGTAACGGGTCATCTAAAAATTTCTTCAAGCCTTTTTTCTGTTTACTTTTTAAAAGCTCGCTTTCTTTAAATGGGCTTAAATTTGTTGAGTCATCGTTATAACGACTTAAGTTTCCATTTAAACTTTTTACTGCTTCTATAAAGCGTTGCTGCGAATTATTTGCCATTAATTCACTTGCGAACAAAAACGATATACTAAAGCAGGCTAATAAAACGGTTTTCATAATTATCCCATTCAACTTATTCTTCTCTTCGTTTGGCAAATTTATATAACTTTACTGACAAACTGGCTTGTAAAACATCTTCGACGCCAAAAGAAGATCCTCCCCCCACAATCTGCAGTGTACTTTTTTTAATAATAACTAATTTTTCTTCATTTTGAATATTCGCAATAAACTTCATAAGCTTGTGATAACTACCTTGCAAAGAGGTTTGAATTTCTTTTACTTCCCACTCCTTCTCTTTAGACACCACAACTCTTCCCAATAATAAGATACTCAAGTCTAGCTGCTGAGCCTGTCGAGATATAAAAGAAGAAAGGTCGCTGCTTTCAGAATAAGTTTTTAAAAGGTGTAAAACCTTCGGCGCCCGTATGGCATGATAATCAAACAGCTTTGAAACCTTTGTTAATTCCTTTTCTTCCAATATCACCTTCTTTAATTCTTGTCGTTTTTTTAAAACATTAAATACCACTTTATTAGTTTTTTCTTTAACGCCATCTCCGTTGTTAAAATAACTGACATAATAAACAACGGCCAGCAACACACCTATCTGAATAGAACGAAATATACTAAAATTTATGTCCATGCCATTTTCCTAATTCAATAAATTTATTTCCAAATAAAAGGATCGAACACTTATACCTTTTTGTTTCTCTGACTTCGTTTCCTTTACTAATAATCCTGCAAAGCTTTTTTCTCTAACTCGAATGTTTTGTAAAAATTGATCAAAAATTTTTTTACTAAGTGTGTATCCGTGAATGGTCAATAAACCTTGGTTGTAATCCACACTTCTAAACCATAAATTTTCTTCACGAAATCCATTTAAAGTGGCCATTGCCTTTATAAACATAAGCCTAAGCTTTGCAATATCTTTAAGCATATATACTTTTTTTTCTACATCGATATAATCTGACTTAGTTTTTTTTAACTTTTTAACTAATAATTTTTTTTTAATAATTTTTTGTTGCATTACTCTTTCCATATTTTCTTTTTCTGCTAAAATTACATTTAATGCATCTAACTCTCTTTGTTCATAGGTGTAGACCCCTAAAAAAAAGATAACAAAAAAAAATACTTTTAAAGCTCCAAAGCCAACTGCCTTTATAAGCTCACTTGTTTCCGTGCCTTCTTCGCGAAAATCTCCTTTTTCTTGAACTACCCCTTGTTGTAAATCTATTTTTATCATATGTGCTTAGTGGTTACTTCCTAATCCTGCTATGGTAACACCTGTAGAATTAATTTCTTCTAATCTTGATTTTTCTATCTTTTGTTCATCATACTTTGTATTTAAAAAAATATTAATAATCTCGCAAGGAACAATTTCTGAAATTTCTTGTAACAAATTTGGCAAAGCTATTCCTTCCCCTGTTAAAAATAAATTAGTAGGTGGCTCTTTTGACAAAACCCCTTTAATAAACTCCATTGCTGTTTCTAGCTCTGAGCGCAAATTGCCGTGTAAGGAACGAACTATTTCTTTAGTTCCTTCTGGCACCTCTTTGTTAAGACAAAAATTTTTTCTTAAACTTTCTGCTTCGGCAATAGACAAACTTAATTGCCTAGACAAAGCTTGGTCGTAATTAGATAAACCAAATTCGATGTTTTTTACAAAATAAATTCTTCCATTTAACATTCCAACAAAAGTGCTTCTTTCTTCTCCAAATTCTAATATAGCAATATTTTGATTTTGCAAAATTCCGTAATTATATTCAAAGCCGTTAACTAAAGATATGCTTGATGGCTCCACATTTTCACACCGTAAGCCTGCCTCTAAACAGTCTTGTTGTATTTGTGCGATTAACTGCTTAGGTGTTGCAATTAATAAAAATTCATTTTTATTTGTATTTATGGATGAGCCTAAATAAACATAATTAATATTTGCCATTTCTGCTTCGTAAGGCACATAAGCCTCTGCCTCTGCGACTAACTGTTGGCCCCACTGTGCTTCAGGAAATTTTTCTACTGTAATGTGTTGAATAAAAACTTCGCGCCCGCCCACAGCAACATTGGCCTTTTTAAATTTAAACGATAATTTATTTTTAGCCACAGAAATAGCGTTTGCAACAGAGCCTGCTTGTTTGATAGAAACACTAGAATAGTCTAGCAACTTGGCAGACTTGCTGGTGCTTAAAAAAACAGCAGCTTTTACAGTGTTGGCCCCTATATCTAAAACCAATTTTTTTTTCTTCAAAAACATATATTAAAATACCTAGTATTCTAGTATTTATTAACTGCTTTTGTAAAAACTTACCTAAAGTAGAGCTGCACTTCCCATTTTTGTTTGTTGCCCCTGCGTAAATACCTTTTTAAAGCTGCAAGAAGGCTCTAGCAAACAAATAACTGTGCTTCCCATATAAAAAACTCCTAACTCATCACCTTGCTTAATAAAATGCCTTACATTATCTTTAAAAACCGGGGTAGCCTTGCCTTTTTTAAAAATAGATTTATTAACAAAATCACCGCTAATGCTGTTATAAATTTTACCAACACACAAAGCTCCCACCATTGTTAGGCTAACCATTCCTTTTGTAGTTTTTATGTAAAAAATTAACCTTTCGTTTTTAGAAAATAGATTTTTTACTCTAGTTCGTGAGCAGGCATTTACTGGCCAATAGGCCCCTGGCACATAACAATAAGCTAAAATTTCACCGCTAACAGGGCTATGAACTCTATGATAGTCTGTAGGACAAAGGTAGTAGTCTAAGTACTGAGCATTGGCGAAAGTGCTTTCTAATAAATATTTTTCTTGAATTTTAGGGCTTAAATAATCTAAAGCTAAAAAACTTTTTAAATCGTAAAAAAAAGACTTAGCTTGAAAAATTTGGTGATTTTTTAATTGCCCAGAAGAAAATAACCGTGCATCGGCAGGGTGAACCCAAAAAGCATCTTTTGCAATAGGTCTAGCTTTTTCTTGCAACTTTCTAGTAAACAAACTGGTGATATTAAAATACGCCTTAATGCTTTGTTCTTCTGCTATAGATAAATCAATTTTATATTTTTTATAAAAAACAAAGGTGGCCCACTTAGACAGCAATGGTATATTTAAGCTGCAAAAATACCCAACAAAAAAACTTACGCATTTTTTAGGCAATACTTGAATAATAAACCACAACATAAAAACAAATTACGCTTCTGTAGAAGCAGGCTCTTCTTCTTTCTTTTTTTTCAAAGCTTCGGGAACAACTTCGATGCCAGACAATCTTTCTGCTAATTTATTTAATTCCTCTTGGTCTTGAATATCGTTGCAACTTTGTTCTTCTATTAAACTCTCTGTGATTGCACTTAGTGGGTCGGTTTTTTTAGTTTCTAACACATCTTGTGGCAAAAGCTCTTCCACCTCGGAAAGGCTTGGCAGGTCAGACACCTTATTTAAACCAAAAACTTCTAAAAATTTATCGGTAGTAGCGTACAGCATTGGCTTTCCTGGCAGTTCGCTTTTTCCACAAAATTTAACCAAACCTCTGTCCATTAAAGCTCTAACTAAATGACTAGAGTCTGTTCCCCGCACTTCATCAACAACCGATTTAATACATGGTTGTTTATAGGCAATAATAGAAAGCGCCTCTAAAGATACCGGAGATAGTCGAAAACTTTTTGCTCTTACTAAAGCTTGTACAAAATCTTTGTTTTCTGGTTTAGTTCGTAATTGATAAGCATTATTTATTTCTACCAACTCAATGCCTCGATCTTGTTTTTCATATTCTTTCTGTAAAGCACTTAAGTATTTTTTAATTTCTGCAGAGGCTAAGGAAAATTTTTCTTCTAATGCTAATTTAATGGAGTTAACACTTAAGGGTTTTTCTGAAGCAAAAAGTAAAGACTCTAAAATAGAGAGTGTGCTTTTGTTCATTTCTAAATGTTTTTTATTACTAACTTTTTCTTGCTCGTTTAACATAACAACCTCTTTTTAACTTCTTGATTTAATTAGCAGAAGAAATGCTTCCCTCTAGCTTAGATAAAAATTCAGCATCTAATGTTTTTTTATGCGTTAAATAAATTTCGCCAGAACTCACCTCTTGCGAAGCAGAAACGGCCCCTAATTTAACCATTTCTAGTATGGATAAAAAACTAATCAACCCTGAGTTTCTTTTTTCTATTTTCGACTGACCTTGCAATAGCTTAGAAAATAAAAAGTTTGTACCCTTGCTAAATATCTCTAGCAATGCACGAATACGATCAGACACTCCTTGTAAGGGAGCGGTTACTTTATAAATTTGTTTTTTTATGTTTTTTATTTTATTAAAATAAATTTGCCCTAGTGTTAAAGGGGCCAAATCTTTTACAATTAAAACCGCCTCTGGAAGCTCTTCTTTTTTTTCTCTATTTCCCCGCAGCCAAGTGTCTCGCCCCAACAAGGTATTAACATACAAGCCAGAGGCTGCTTTTTTATATTTTTCATATTCTAGCAGCTGTTTTACTAAATTTTGTCGAGGGTCTTCTAGCTCTTCCTCTTCTTCTAGTTCTTCTCTTGGCAATATCATTTTAGATTTAATTTGAATTAAACTTGCCGCCATAGAAATAAAATCTCCAGCTAAATCTAAATTTAACTCTTTCATTCTTTGAATATATGCTAAGTATTGCGAAGTAATTTCATGAATATTAATGTCCATAATATTCATTTCGTGTTTTCTGATTAAATACAGCAAAACATCTAAAGGTCCTTCAAATTGCTTTAATTGTATTCTTACACTCATTTTTGATCCTTTTTTACCACTAGGCTAGCTATTAAATAAATAATACTACCAATCCCATCATTTGATTATACATCCAATATACAGGAATCGCCAATACTCGCAAACCTCCTGTAATAAATAAATATATTAAAATTAAATTAAACATCATTTGATTTTTTTCTAAAAATGCATTCCATCGAAAAGGTAAAAATCGAGCTAAAATTTTACCCCCGTCCAAAGGGTGAATAGGCAGTAAATTAAATACGCCTAAAAATAAATTAATTAAAATAAAAATATTAAAAAATTCTTTAATTGCAGAAAACAGTGACGCTGAATCTTGTAAAAAAACAGTAAACACAAGAGCTGTAATTACTAAAATGATTAAAGCTAAAAAAGCTAGAATAAAATTAGACACCGGCCCCGCCAAAGCCACCCAAAACATATCTTTAACTGGATCTTTAAAGTTTCTAGGATTTACAGGAACTGGCTTGGCCCAACCAAAAAATGGTCCCGAAAAAAAAATGGCTACTAAAGGCAAAATCACTGTTCCCAAAATATCCATATGAACCGTAGGGTTTAAGCTTAAACGCCCTAAAAACTCGGCAGTGGTGTCTCCCTTGCGTTTTGCCATCCAAGCATGCGCGTATTCGTGGAAAGATAAAGCCAACAGAAAGGGCACAAAGTACAAAGCCACTTTTGCTAAATATTCCATGATTTGATCCAACTACAACCTCCAACACCTTGATTTTGACTTAAGTCTATATTACTTATACTCAATAAAGAAGACAAAACTCAACTTTAAAGGGAAAAAATGAAATCTGTTGCACTAACTCAATTATCAGAAGAGGAAGAAAGCTTTCAATTAGCTGTGCGTCAATTTGCAGAAAAGGAAATAAAACCCTTGTCTGCCAAAATGGATGAAGACAGTGAAATGGATCGTAAATTACTTCCTAAATTATTTGAAATGGGTTTAATGAGCATGGAAATTCCCGAACAATACGGAGGGGTGGGCATTAGTTTTATGAACACCTGTTTGGCCATTGAAGAATTGGCTCGAGTGGATGCCTCGGTTAGCGTAATGGTGGATGTGCAAAACACCTTAGTGTCTAATGCCTTTAACAACTGGGCTAGTGAAGAACAAAAAAAACAATATCTACCATTACTGGCAGAAAATAAAATTGGAGCCTACGCTTTAAGTGAAACCGGTAGCGGGTCTGACGCCTTTGCCCTGCAAACCAAAGCCGTAGAGCAAGGTGACTTTTACCATTTAACTGGTCAAAAAATGTGGATTACTAATGCAGAATACGCTTCTGTTTTTTTAGTTTTCGCAACTGTTGATCCAAAGGCTGGTTATAAAGGAATTACAGCCTTTATTGTAGATAAAGATTGCGAAGGCTTTAGTATTGGAAAAAAAGAAAACAAGTTAGGTATTCGCGCAAGTTCCACTTGTGAGCTGATTTTAGAAAACTGCAAAATTTCTAAAAAAAATGTTTTAGGAGCTGTGGGAAAAGGATACAAAGTAGCCATAGAAACACTTAACGAAGGCCGCATAGGTATTGCCGCACAAATGTTAGGTATTGCCCAAGGTGCTTACGACGCCTCTAAACAGTACATTAAAGAGCGCGAACAGTTTGGTAAAAGTTTGTCTCAATTTCAAGCCGTCCAGTTTCAATTAGCAGATATGCGAGTACAATTAGACCTAATTAGACTCGCTGTTTACAATGCCGCTCGATTAAAAGAAAACAAACAAGACTTTATTCAAGCTGCCGCCACTGCAAAATTAGTGTCTTCAGAGTTTGCAGAAAAAATTTGCTCCATGACTATTAATTTATTTGGAGGTAACGGTTTTTCTAAAGAATACCCTGTGGAACGCTTTTATAGAGATGTCAAAATAGGACAAATCTACGAAGGCACCTCTAATATGCAAAGACAAACTATTGCTAAGTTTGAACTCAGTTAAAAGTTTTAGCTTTGTTAAAAGTTAATTTGAGCTTTGTTAAAAATAAAACGCTACCCCAAAGCCTGCACTAGGGGCTAAGGCCCGTGAGTTTAGGTCAAATAAGGGTGCTAGCTCCATATAAAAACTACTTCCCTTTAAATATCCTGAAGTTTGTAAATATTTAAAACCCAAAGAGCTAGACACTAAATAATGTTGAAATTTTCCCGTTTGAGCCTCTCCTGGTTTTAAAAATTTTCCTCTTAAAAACCCAGGGTTAAACGCATCTCCCACCGCTCCCGATGCCGAAGCCCATTGTGCTAAACCCAATCCCCAATAGGCTAATACTTTTTTATATTGTCTAATAACTTGCTTTGCCTCTACAAAAGTAGACGAAAAACCTCCTGCCACGCCAAAGCCACCTGTTACACTTAAGCTTTGCGTTAATACCAAGTGTAAAGACACGCCCGCTAGTCCCGACTTACCCATCATGTCAAAACCCAATCCCATTCGGTAAGTATCTTGAAAATCCGTAATAGACAAATGGCCATAAGTGTTTTGCAAAATGTTTTTTTGTAGAAAGGGTTTGCTTTCTTCCACAGGCTCTAAAGATAGGGCGGCAGGATTGGCTTGGTCATTAGCTGGTGACTGGTGATAAATAGACTCTCTTTCTTTTTGAAAACCATCTTGAGCCCATGCTCCATAACAAACACACATTAGTGCTAAAACTACAAATATTTTCATAAGTACCTCTCCCCTTTACTATTTCTTTGTCTAAGTAAAGTGTCTTAAAAGGGGGGTAAAAACACAAGCCTGCCTAGGCTAAAACTATTCTTTCTTATTGCACATTGAAACACTTTTGCTATAAACAAATAGACTTTACGCTTAAAATAAACTTCAACAACAAGGATAACTAATGGCTGCGCACAAAAGAAAAAAACTATCTATCATCGGGTCTGGTTTTGTAGGTGCTACCTGCGCACACTGGGCGGCTTCGCAAGAATTAGCCGACATAGTACTTTTAGATATTAATGAAGGTAGCGCAAAAGGAAAAGCTTTAGACCTCGCCGAGGCGGCGCCGGTTATGAATTTTAACAGTGACATACAAGGAACTTCTAAATATTCCGACATTGCAAACTCCGATGTAATTATCATTACTGCGGGAATGGCTAGAAAGCCAGGAATGAGCCGAGACGATCTTTTAAAAACCAATGCCAGTATTATGAAAATCGTTTGCCAAGGTATAAAAGAACAGGCCCCAAATTCCATAGTGATAGTAGTAAGCAACCCCTTAGATGCCATGGCTTTTGTTGCTAAAGAAACTTTAGGCTTTCCCCCAGAAAGAGTTATTGGTATGGCGGGTATTTTAGACAGCGCACGCTTTAAAGCATTTATTGCAGAAGCCGCCAATGTTAGTGTAGAAGATGTGCACGCTTTTGTTTTGGGAGGACACGGCGATACAATGGTTCCAATGCCTAACCACTGCTCTATTGGAGGAGCACCACTATCTTCTTTTCTTTCCGAAGAAAAAATTGAATCTATTATTGAAAGAACTCGAAAAGGAGGCGCCGAGATTGTTGGTCTTTTAAAAACCGGGTCGGCCTACTACGCTCCCGCTGCCAGCGCTGTACAAATGGCCACAGCTATTTTAAAAAATCAACACAGAGTCTTACCTTGCGCTGCCTTTTTACAAGGAGAGTATGGAGTAAAAAATTTATTTCTAGGTGTGCTTTGCCAACTGGGCGGTTCGGGTTTAGAAAAAGTAGTAGAGTTAAAGCTAAGCCCCAAAGAACAATCTCAACTAGACAGCTCTGTAACTGCAGTACAAGATTTAGTAAGCACTTTAAAAAATATGGATTATTAATAAAAAATAATTTAAAGAAGGATATTTAATAATGAATTTACATGAATACCAAGCTAAAGAGCTTTTACAAAAATACCACATCCCCACACTAAAAAATAAACTTTGCACCACAGCAGACAAAGCAGAAGCTTTAGCGCAAGAACTTGGTGGAAAAGTTTGGGTAATTAAAGCACAAATTCATGCAGGAGGAAGGGGGCAAGGCGGCGGAGTAAAGTTAGCAAAAAATTTAGCAGAAGTTACCCAACACGCTAATGATATTTTAAAAATGAATTTAGTTACTAAACAAACAGGGCCTAAGGGAAAAATTGTTAATAAAATTATTATCGAAGAGGGCTGCGCAATTGAATCTGAATTTTATGTAGCCCTGTTAGTAGACCGAGCCAAAGATTGTATTACATTGATGGCCAGCCCCGAGGGTGGAATGGACATTGAAGATGTGGCAGAAAATACTCCAGAAAAAATTTTTAACATATCTATTGATCCTTTAGTGGGCTTATTAGATTTTCAAGCAAGAGACTTAGCTTTTCTTTTAGGTTTTAAAAGTAAAGCTGCCATAAGAGCGAGTATTATTTTTATAAAACTATACAAAGCCTTTTTAGAAGAAGATTGTGAAATGCTAGAAATTAATCCTTTAGTGCTAACCAAAGATCAACAAGTTATTCCTTTAGATGCAAAAATTAGCATTGAAGATAACTCCTTATATCGTCACCCCAATACAGAAGCTTACCGCGACCTTACCGAAGAAGACCCCTCAGAAACAAGAGCTAAAAAATTTGACCTTTCTTTTATTAAACTCGATGGCTCAATTGGCTGCTTAGTTAATGGCGCAGGCCTAGCCATGGCCACTATGGATATTATAAAAACTCAAGGCTCGCTACCCGCTAATTTTTTAGATGTGGGAGGTAGCGCTACTAAAGAAAAAGTTACAGAAGCTTTTAAAATTATTTTACAAGACAGTCAGGTAAAAGGAATTTTAGTTAATATTTTTGGAGGAATAATGAAATGCGACATTATTGCCGAAGGAGTTATTGCCGCTTCCAAAGAAGTGGGATTAACCATTCCCTTAGTGGTTCGCCTAGAAGGAACTAATGCTAAAAAAGGCAAGGACCTTTTAGCTAACAGCGATTTAAATATCATTACAGCCGATAGTTTGGACCAAGCTGCACAAAAAATAATAGCCGCTACATAAAAAAGGGGAAATATGTCTATTTTAATTAATAAAGATACCAAAGTACTTTGCCAAGGTTTTACTGGGGCCCAAGGCACTTTTCACTCCGAGCAAGCCGCCCTTTACGGAACACATATGGTGGGAGGAGTAACTCCTGGAAAAGGGGGTAGCACTCACCTACAACTTCCCGTTTTTAATACCGTTAAAGAAGCGGTAAAAGCTACTCAAGCCACAGCTTCTGTAATTTATGTTCCCCCCGCCTTTGCTGCCGATGCTATTGCCGAGGCCATTGATGCTAAAATAGAATTAATTATTTGCATAACAGAAGGCATACCTGTGTTAGACATGCTAAAAGTAAAACAACTTTTAAAAAATTCTAACAGTCGATTGATTGGGCCTAACTGCCCTGGTGTTATTACTCCCGATGAATGTAAAATTGGTATTATGCCTGGGTACATTCATAAAAAAGGTAGAGTGGGCGTGCTGTCTCGCTCGGGAACTTTAACTTACGAAGCCGTATGGCAACTTACCTCTTTAAACCTAGGGCAAAGCTCTTGTGTTGGTATTGGAGGTGACCCCATTAACGGAACCAATTTTGTAGACATTTTAAAAATGTTTAACCAAGACCCTGATACAGACGCTGTTATTTTAATTGGCGAGATTGGAGGCAGTGCCGAAGAAGACGCTGCGGAATATATTAAAGCCCATTTTAAAAAACCAGTGGTAGCATTTATTGCTGGTGCTACTGCACCAAAAGGAAAAAGAATGGGTCATGCCGGGGCTATTGTTAGTGGCTCTGCAGGTAGTGCCGAAGATAAGTACAATGCACTACAAGAGGCCGGCTGCATTATTGAAAAAAATCCATCAAAGCTTGGAGAAACTTTAAAAGCTGTATTAGAAAAAAAATAAAACCAAAATAACCAAGGAGAAAAAATGAGCAAAGAACTAACCCTATCCATTATCAAACCCAACGCTGTGAAAAAAAATGTTATTGGCGATATCATTAGTCATTTTGAAAAAAAACATTTACAAGTAGCGGCTATAAAAAAAGTATTATTATCTAAATCCATATGTGAAGCATTTTATGCCGAACACAAAGAGCGACCTTTTTTTGGAGAACTTGTGGATTTTATGGCCTCGGGCCCTGTGGTTTTAATGGCCCTGCACGGAGAAAATGCCGTAAGCCTTAATCGTGAAATTATGGGCGCTACCAACCCTAAAGAGGCTAAGCCCGACACTTTGCGCGCTTTATACGGAGACAGCTTGGGAGAAAACGCCGTGCACGGAAGCGACAGCTTAGATAGTGCTAAAAGAGAAGTGGACTTCTTTTTTAAACAAGAGCACAGAGAAAACACACTAAAGTTTTTATACTAAGATAAAAAGCGACACTCCTTTTTTTTAAAAGCCTAATTAACTAGGCTTTTTACCTTGCCATTAAGAAGCTTATCGCGTCATAATAAAGCTATGATAAAAATTATTGTTTTATTATTCTTTATTAGCTCTTGCAATTCTCTTAGTTCTAAATTATCTGCAAAAAAAGCCGCCCTGTACGAAAAAATTGGAGTTTCTTTTTTACAACAAAATAATTATCCTTCTGCTTTAAATCGTCTATTACAGGCCGAACAGCTTGATAAAAAAAATGCTCGCGTACAAAATTATTTGGGCCTTTCTTATTTTGCTTTAAAAAAATACAACCGCTCTATCGTTCATTTTAAAAAAGCTATTGCTTTAAAGCCTAAGCAAACAGAATATAAAAATAATTTAGCCTATGCCTTAGTAAAAGCTAAGCACTACAGCTCTGCATTTCGATTATTAAAGAACAACTTAAACGATCTAACCTACCCCTATCAATACAAAACTTACTTTTACTTAAGTCTTATTAAAGCAAAGATCAAAAATTTTTCTGCCGCCCACAAACTTGTTAATAAGTCTTTAAGTTTAAGCCGCAATTTTTGCCCCGCCAACTTACAGCTTGCACAAATACTGCATAAAAGAAAAAAATACTACCAATCTAACGAACAACTTTTAAAAAGCTTTTCTCTTTGCCCACAACACAAAACAACAACTAATATTTTTATGCAGGCACGCAACCATTATAAGTTAAAAGAATACATTAAGGCTTTTGCAATTTTTAAAAAACTTACTATTAAAAATACAAATATTACAGGAAAAATTAAAAAGTTTTTAAATCCTAAAAAAAACTATTGATTTGTTAATTATGAAAGTTACTGGACAAATTTTAAAAGAGGCTAGGCTACACTATCAATATAGCTTGCAAGATGTTAGTGCCTCTACAAAAATTCAAATAAAATATTTAGAGGCCTTGGAACAGGGAAATATTAAAACCTTTAATCACAGTACTGTTTTAAAAAACTTTACAACAATATATTCCGACTTTTTAAAATTAGATTCTAAAAAAATATTGGCACAATTAGAAAAAGAATCTCCTCAACTTTTTCAAAACACCACTCCACATACACATTCAGAAACTCAAGAAATTCAAAAAGTATTTTATAAAAAAAATACTCATTTAATTATTATCTTTGTTTTGTTGCTATTTTTTGCGCTTATTTGGCAATTAAAAATTTTAGTTAAAAACTACAGCAATCAGTCTTATCAAAAACCAACTCGGGTGGTTTCTTACAGCTTGCGCCATTCTTTTACTTTATAATTTTATGAAAGATGCTAGTTTTAAAAAATAAAATACTGTTAATTAGTTTTTTCTTAGTAAGTCTATACTCTTTTCTGGTGTTTTGGTTATTGTTTCACAGTAAAAATGATTTGCTATACCCTCGAAGACAGTGTGCCTTTTTTTACACCTACAAAGGCTTGTATAATGTTGACAAAAAACATTTAAAAAAACCTAGCCTTTTTAAAGCAATTGCTAATAACGGTATTGATTTTGTATTGCTAACGCCAGATAAAAATCTAACCTCTTTAAAAAAGAGGTCATTAAATTTTTATCGTGACCAAACTTTATTTATTCCTTTTTCTCAAACACAAAAAATTACAAGTGTTGTCGACCTTAATCAAATATGGAGTGATAAATTTCATTATAATAAATTACACATTTTTTGGACATTGTTGACCTATCCTTTTGCTCCCGAAACAGCCTTTTTGTATTTACTGCAACATTCTAATAGTATTTCTAAACAATCTTCTTTTTTAAAGTCAAAATTTGCCACACTTGCCAGCTTTAATATCAAAAGTAATAACTTTCTTTCTCGGTTTCAAATTCCATCATATAGTCAAGTTTTTCATTTAGTAAAAAACTATGTGCTAACCACATCTGAACTTACTGGCAAAACTAATAAAGACACCAAAACACTTAACCAAGCTATTAAAAATGCACAAAGCTTTGTGGGCTTTGATTTTTTAGGAACTACAAAAAATTTTTGTAGCTTTTTGCAAATCAAAAAATCAAAAAAAACAATAATAAAGCCCATTGGTGGCAAAGCCAGCCTTTCTGGCGCCAAAAATATCTCTCTATATATCCACCTTCCCGAAAAGCCTAAATTTCCCTACCAAGTAAAAATCTATAAAAATCAAAAATTATTTTTAACTTACTCTAAGCTAGAGGCTTATATACCCATAAGCCAAAAGGGCGTGTATAAAATACTTGTAGAGCTTATGCCCCCTCTTCCAAGGCCATTTAGGACTTACTGGACACCCTGGATTATTAGCAATCCTTTTTTTATTAATTGATAAAAAATAGCTTTTAAAAATAAAAAAAATATTATAGCGTAATTAGCATGAATGCTTCTAATCTAAATTTTATTGCCTTTGACTTAGAAACCACAGGACTTTATCCCGAGCTGGATAAAATTATTGAAGTGGGTGCTGTAAAGTATATTAATGGCCAAGTAGACAGCGTTTTTTCTACATTAGTAGACCCCGAACAAGCTATCCCCGCTATGGCTACTAAAATTAATGGTATTACTAACGACATGGTTAAAGGCAAGCCTCTTATACAAAACACTTTAGAGGCTTTAACTCAATTTTGTCAGGATTTTATAATGGTGGCTCATAACGCGACCTTTGATTTTCAATTTCTGCAAACCAATTTTAAGCGATGTAAAATGCAAGCCCCCAACTCTTTAGTGGTTGATACTTATGGAATGGCAAAAAAAATCGTACCTGGCTTACCTAATTATAAATTAGGAACTTTAGTACAACATTTTAATATTCAAAGTGAAGTTTTTCACCGAGCCGAAGATGATGCTAAGTATTGTGCAGAAGTTTTTATGAATTTAGTAAAAAAGGTAACTGGAGGCCCTAGCTTACCTCCCTCTGAAAATTTAATCTCTCTTTCTGGAAAACATTTTTACTTTGCACAACTTAAAGAAGAAGATAAGCAAACTTCGCTGTTTGATGTCTAAATTTTTTTAAACTAATTTTTACTATACAAATGATGATTGGCTATGGGCATTTTTCGCCCTTGACCAAAAGATTTTTCAGAAACTTTTAAAATGGGAGGAGATTGAAATCTTTTAAATTCGCTTTGAAACATTTTTTTATAGCAAAACTCTTCTGCTAATTCTAATTCTTTTTTTGAATAATTACTTTTAACATAATCCTGAAAGGTTTGGTTAAGTTTTTCATTCAAAACAAAACTACTGCCAATATTTAAGGCTTTCAAAATTACAAAATCTAAAACTTCATATTTAGGTAAGCTATCTTGGTCTAACTGGTCTTTTCTTAATTCTGCTGTGGGAGGCCTTTGAATAACCGCCTTGGGTAGCTGATTTTTTTTACAATAATGTTCTGCCAAGGCGTAAACTTCTGTTTTAAGTAAATCCCCTATGGGGCACAGCGCTCCAGATAAATCGCCATACAAAGTGCTATAGCCTGTGGCTATTTCACTTTTATTACTAGTGTTTAGCAGCAAACTTTTTTCTTTTTGCGAATACGCCATTAAAATTATACTTCGTAACCTTGCTTGAAGGTTTTCGTGAATAACAGAAAAATCAGATATCTTTAGTTCTGTATTAATATTTTCTTTACAGTTTTGAAACATTGATTCTATAGATATATTTTTTAAAGTAATATTTAATAATTTGGTTTGCTCTAAGGCTAAGTTAAAGCTTAAGGGCGAGCTAAAAGCACTTGGCAAACTAAATGCTTTTACATTGTCTTTTCCCAAAGCCTCTACAGCTAGGCAAGCTACTACTGCAGAGTCTACCCCCCCACTTAAACCAAGGTGAATTTTTTTAAAACCAGATTGCTTAACAAACTCAGACAAGCCAAAGCACAAAGCTTTTCGTATAATATCTAAGTGCGAGCCTTCATTTGTTTTGTTATCCTCAGGTTTCGCGCTTGTATTTTTATTTTCACCGTTGCCTTCGTCTTGTTTTTGAACAAGCTTGGTATCTAGCATTAAAAGGTTTTCTTTAAAAGAGGGCGACTGTAACAGTATCTTTTTCTTTCGGCCTTCATACACAAAGCTTCGTCCGTCAAAAATCATTTCATCGCTTGCTCCTACAGCGTTTACATATAATAAGTGAGCGCCAAAGACAGAGGTTACATTTTTTGCCATGTTTAAGCGGCTGCGCTCTTTTCCTTGAAAAAAAGGAGAGGCGCTCATATTTATAACATAGTCGATATTTTTTTTTGTCATTACAAAATCTGAAGAAACAGAATGCAAAGATTTTTTATAAAAGCTATCTAAGCCAAACCACGAGTCTTCACAAATGTGCAACAAAAAATTGGTCGATTTAATACTAAATTCTGAATTGCAATTACTCTGCTTGGCGGGTTCAATATGCCTATACTCATCAAAAATATCGTAACTGGGAATTAACTTTTTAGAAATAATTTTTGTTTCTTCTTCTTTGGATAAAAGAAAGGCCGAGTTAAAAAAATTTTTTCCTTGTTCTTTATTTAAAGACAAACCTCCAACCAGTACCGATATGTCCGAAGGTAAATTTTGAGAAAGAAAGTTTAAAGCTAGTTTTTGCTCTTCAATAATTTTTTTATTTTCTGGTAAGTCATACACGGGATAAGAAAATAGCGACAGCTCTGGAAACACAACTAAGTCTGCATTTTTCTCTTGAGCTTGATTAATAAAACTCAAATGCCTTTGCGCATTCTTTATGGGGCTGGCCAAAGAAGACTGAAACTGAACTAATGCAATTTTCATAAACTACTCGAAAGATTTACTAATACTTAACAGTTGCCCACCAATAACAATAATGATGATAATTATCAAGGCTGCAATAATTAAAAATCGCATAATGCTAGAAAAATTCAATGAAAACTTCTCTTCTTTTTTTTCTTTTACTTTAGCTATGGTTCGTTCTATTTTTAAACGCGTGCTTGCTTTATTAGCGTTGCCCTGCTCTGGTTTTTTCACGGCAATTTTTGAGGCATTTTTTTTGTCCCCTGGGTCTTTATACAAACCGTAAGAAGACCCTCGGTCCTTGCCCTTAGCTCTTCGCTTAATTTTAATAATTTGCACCCCTCCATCATTCCCACCAGATAACTTACCATAAGTGCCAACCTGTTGCCCTCCGTAACCACCACCCTCGGCATCATTAGCCTTTTTTTCCCCGCCTCCATTTTTAGTCGCCGCCGACCCCGACGAGCCTCCTCTTTTTACAGAAAAACGGTTAGCGTTCTTAGACAAGCCACTTTCGTTTATTCCTTGCGTGGGCCTTATTCTGCCCGCCAAGGAGCCCGATTTTTTAGAGCCCTCTTTCGACGAAGACGAAGAGCCTTTTGAATTATTGTTTGTGGAATTATCCTTGTCCTTTCCGCTGAGTGAAGAAAAAGAAACCAGTATTTTTCCACACTCATCCTTAGTTTCGTATTGTAAATAAGGGAGCTGTCCATTTTCGATTAAGCAGGCAAAGTACTCGCCAAAGTAAAGTTCTGTAAACCTCTCAAATTGCTTATTAAAACCCGCCATTAAACCCAAAACCATGGACACACCCAAAACCAGCATTAAAACTGCCTCTATTGTGGCCTGACCTCTAGTGTTTAAAACCCCTTTCATAGTAAATCTATCGACCAAAATACCAAAAATAATAAAAAAATGACCCTCTCACGCTTTCGGTGAGCCAGTAGAGCCATAAATTTCCATAAAACCGACTTTATTTTATAAAAATTACTTTCTGTTATACTTTTTTGCCCAAAAGCTATACAATGGTGCTTAGCGTTAAAAGCGCTGGGTTGCCCTTAACCTTATAAAAACGCACTTTGGCAACTGTACAATGAGATAATTATGTTAGAAGAAAAACAAGGCCTCTCTTTTCACACTCAGTTTACAGCCAG
>JAAOIK010000025.1 GCA_015163855.1 Pseudobdellovibrionaceae bacterium | reverse complement strand
TGTGAGGTGTTGGTGTTTTTTCTACCAAAACTTGTTCTGCCAAAATTTGTTCTGCCGATGCCTTTGCCACATTGACTGTTGGCATTTCTGCTGCAGCTATTTTTTGGGGAAATTCTATTACATTGGCTTCTTCTGACATGTCCACAGCACTAACTTCTTCTGACATGTCCACAGCACTAACTTCTTTTGACATGTCCACAGCACTAACTTCTTTTGACATGTCCACAGCACTAACTTCTTTTGGAAGTTTTATTGCGTCAATCGCCGCCTCTTGCTCTTCAGTAGTAGAATTTTCAATAGACTCTGCATTAATGATAGCAATAGATTCCACGCTGGACTTTTCCGCAGGTTGCGAATCGGCGCTGTCTACAGGCTCTACAAGTTTTACAGGTTCTACAAGCTCCGCAAGCTCTGCAAGCTCCGCAGGCTCTACAGGTTTTGCAAGCTCCGCAGACTTTGTTGAGTTTGCATCAATATTTGTTAGCTCTTGTATAATTAAACTTTCTAAATCTATTTCTGCAGAATTAAATTTTGTTTTTTCGCTCATATATAAAGAGTCGGAAGACTAACAAAAAGTATTGATACACTTTTATATTTTTGTAAAAAAAAACTGTTTTATACTGATACAGCCTTTTTAAGTAGAGGTAGGACTAAGGTATTGATTAGAAAACAAACCCTCTTTCATATGCAGGTATCCAGCAAAAGCTATCATGGCGGCGTTATCTGTACAGTACTTAAGTGAGGGGATAGAAAGGTGTAGGTTTTTATTTTTGCACCACTGTTTTATCTCTTGTCTTAGTAAAGAGTTTGCACTAACACCTCCACTAACCACAATATGGGTTAATTGTGTTTCTTCTTGAGCTTGCTGTAGTTTTTTAATCAAAGTGTCTACCACAGCCCTCTGGTAAGAGGCGGCTAAGTGGGCTTTGTTTTTTAAAAGATCTTTTTTGCTAAGTCCAGAAACTAATCGTGAGCCAGCGGCCTTGAGGCCAGAAAAACTTAAGTTTGCATTTTTTTCTTTCGACAAAGGTCTAGGAAAATTAAAATAAGAAGAGTCTGCATGGGTTGCTAATTTATCTAGCTCTGCCCCTCCAGGAAAAGTTAATCCTAATAATTGCGCAAATTTATCTAAAGCTTCGCCGGCGGCATCATCTAAAGTTTTTCCTATTAAACAATAATCACTAAGACTTTTTACAGAATAAATATGAGTATGTCCTCCACTAACTATTAAGGCTAAAAAAGGAAAGGTTAATTTATTATGGGCAGGGGTGCTGGTGTCTTGCAAAAAAGGAGCTACCATATGTCCTTCAAGATGATTGACTCCCAAAAAAGGAATGTTTTGCGCAAGGGCTAAAGTTTTTGCAGTAGTTGTGCCCACCATTAAGGAGCCCACCAGTCCGGGTTTAGAGGTCACTGCAATGGCATCAATATCTGCAAAGGAGTAATTGGTTTCTTTAAAACAAAGTTCCACTAGTGATAATAAGTCTTTTGTATGTGTTCGAGAGGCAATTTCGGGAACAACTCCTTTAAAAATTTGATGCTCTTTAATTTGATTTGTCGAAAACAGGCTTTCGACTTTATAACTAGAGTTTACAATAGCCACCGAGCTATCATCACAACTGCTTTCTATTCCTAAAATTTTTTTTAAATGCACTGCTAAATTTTTTGCGCTTTTTTAGAAGATAGTTTTTTTTGTTTAGCTTTAACTTTTTTTGCTATCTTCGATTTAGCATAGCGACCACTAGGGTCTAAAATTTCATTATAAAAGGATTTGGCTTCTTCCTTGAAACCAAGTTTTTCTAAAGATAAGGCGATATTATAAGTAGCAAGAGCGTAGTTTTTTCCTCTTGGATTTAATTTTCTGTACTTTTCATAGCTTTCAATAGCAAGTTCCCATTGCTTTTTTCTAAAGGATTTTTGGGCTTGCGCAAAGTTACCCAGTTTTTGGCGTTTCTTTTTTTTTGTAATTATTTGTTTAGCAACCTTGCTAATATTGCTTGCGGAACTTTTGCTAGACGATTTTTTTAATTTTTTTTTTCTTAAATCCAAAACCACTAGTTCAAGACTGTCTATCTTTTCTTTTAGTTGCTCTGATTTCATAGCTAATTGAGCAATTTCATTTTTCATATCGGCTATTAAAGTATTATTGTATGCAGGCTTATTTGCTGTAGTGGTTTTAGAACTTTGTGTTGTGGCCGAAGGGGAGGGCGCAAAGGTAGTATTTTTGTTATTTTGAAAAGTGGTTTGTCCCTGCTTTTTCCTTTTTAAATTATAACGCGTTTGTATGGCGCAAGATGAGGATAGCATTACTAATACAAGAAAGTAGAACTTCATTTACCACTCCTTTTGGGTATCGTTAACTTTGGTACGACTTTTAAACTCTGCTTTTTCCGCATAGGTTCTAGCAAGCTGTAAATATTTTTGTGCGGATACATTTTCTCTTTGCTTTAACAACGCAGTGGCTTGTTCATAATACTGCATAGACCGATTAAACAAATTAGTAGCTTTTTTAGCAGCGCCAGCTTTATTCATATATTCAATAGCAATTTTAGTTGCAGCTATGTCTGTGTGAGGTGTTGGGTGCACACAAGAGCTAAGACTACCTAGCAGGGTGATTAGCCAAATCGTTTTTGTGTCAAACAGCATAACAGTTATACTATTTTTTTATTGGAACAAAATTAGCTCGTCGGTTTCGGCTGTCCGCGGCGCTAGAGTGACCATCAACTAGCAATTTTTCTTTTCCGTAGCTAAGTATATCTAAGTTTTTTTTCGGTACACCTAAGTTGATTAAATAAGTTTGAACACTTTTTGCTCGTCTTTCTCCCAAAGATAAATTGTATTCCACAGAACCTTTTGCATCACAGTGCCCTTCGATTTGAAATTTAAAACGAGAATTATTATTTAGCCACGATTTATTTTGTTTTAAAAGTTCTTTAGCACGCGCATTAAGGGACGAGCTGTCAAAATCAAAAGGCACGGTATGTAAGCCTTTAAACTTTCGAGAGTCACTGCCGTGAGCAGAAAAATTTACTGCGCTAGATTGTATGTTAGAAGATCCATCTACAGTATCTTCGCCCAATGAAGATTTATGGCTACAAGATAAAGAAATGGCAAAAAGTGCAGATAAAATAAGTTTAAACATACAAGCTCCTATAGTAATGGTTAAATAATGGTACTTTAATTGTGGTAACTTAGCCTCATTAAGTCAATAGAGAAAAGTTTTTTAAATCTTTAACATGTTTTACCCAAAAAAACTTTGCCGTTTTGTCCATGCCTTTTAAGTGTTTTTTGTTGTTAAAGGGAGCCATTATTTTTGTGAAACCTAGTTTTATAGCTTCTTTAGTTCGGTCTTCTGCAAAAGTACAAGCTCGAATTTCTCCCGTTAAGCCCACCTCTCCAAAAAAGCAAAGGTCGTGAGGCACGCTAATGTTGTTTTGACTAGAAATTAATGCAGCGATAATAGACAGGTCCGCGGCGGTTTCTTGTAACTTTAAGCCACCCACCACATTAATAAATACATCCGATTTATTTAATTTAAGATTTAAATATTTGTCTAAAACAGCGATTAAAATATGAACACGATTGGCATCCACTCCCGAGGAGGTTCTTCTAGGCATGGGTAAGTGGCTAGGGGTGGTAAGGGCTTGCACTTCGCACAGCAAGGGCCGGCTACCTTCTATGGCAGAAAACACCACAGAGCCCACAATATTTTTTTGTCGTTCTGATAAAAAAATCTCTGAAGGATTATGCACCTCACTTAAGCCGCTAGAAAGCATTTGAAACACTCCCAATTCGTTACTAGGGCCAAAGCGATTTTTTAAACTGCGAAGTAATCGAAATTGATTTTGTTGATCGCCTTCAAAAGATAAAACACTATCTACCATATGTTCTAAAACTTTGGGGCCAGCAAGGCCTCCGTCTTTGGTCACATGTCCAATTAGTATAACGCTAATGTTTTTGTTTTTTGCTAAGCGCATTAATTTTGCAGAACACTCTCTAACTTGACCAACAGAGCCAGGGGCAGAGTTTAGGTCGGGTAAGTAAATGCTTTGAATAGAGTCGATTACCAAAACCTTCATTTTGTGTTTTTTTACTAACTCTAATATAAGTTGAAGGTTGCTTTCGGCAGCAATTTGAATTTTTTTATTAGTGACGGCTAATCTAGAAGCGCGAAGGCCAATTTGTTCCGCGCTTTCTTCTCCAGAAATATAAAGGCTGTCTGCGCTAATGGTATTAAGCATTTGTAAAAGCAAAGTGCTTTTTCCTACCCCAGGGTCTCCTCCCAATAAAGTGTAAGAACCACTAACTAACCCTCCCCCTAAAACGCGATCTAATTCTTTGATGTTGGTTTGTATGCGTTCTTTTTTTTCTGGAGTTTTTAAATTTTCCAGCGTTTTTGCTTGGCTAATGTTGTTGTCATCTATCCAAGCTTTTGTTTTGCTTTCTTTTAAAACTTCGTTAGAAACAATTTCTTCAACCAAGGTATTCCACTCTTTGCAGACAAAGCATTGGCCTTGCCAGCGAGGGCTATGAGATCCGCAAGATTGACAAATGTACAGTGTTTTAATTTTTGCCATACCCTTTTATTACTAGACTTTTGACTAAAAAGTAAGGTATTTTAAAAAAGAAAATATTTTAGGAGTGTTTATGTTGCGGTTATTATTAGCGGTGCTATGTTTTTCCACAGTTTTGTTGTCGTGTTCAAAAAATAAAACGAAACTACCTCATGGTTTAAATAAGCTTAATACGCTAACCATAAATTTATCCACCGAGCCACCCAGTTTAGATTGGAACAAGGCTACCGACAGAACTTCTTTTATAGTTATTAATAATATTATGGAAGGTTTAGCCACTTATGATTATAAAGATCCTAAACTAAAGGTTATCCCTGCGCTAGCCGCCAGTTGGAAATCTTTTAATCAATCGCAAAAGTGGGTTTTTACTTTAAAAAAAAATGTTGTATGGTCTGACGGCAAGCCTTTAACAGCGCAACATTTTGTAGATGGTTGGAAAAGGCTTTTGTCACCAAAAACCGCCTCCGAATATGCGTACTTTTTGTATCCTATAAAAAATGCACAATTATTTAATCAAGGAAAGCTTAAAGACTTTTCTAAAGTGGGAGTGTCGGTAAATAAAAAAGGGCAGTTAGTGGTAATTTTAGAAGGCCCTAAAAGTTATTTTCCTTCTTTAATGACTCATGGGTCTACTTACCCTGTGCGTATGGATATTATAAATAAATATAAAGACAGATGGACCGAGCCAAAAAACATTGTCACCTTAGGGGCTTATACCTTAAACCAGTGGGAACATGACAAGCTAATTGTATTTAAAAAAAATCCAAACTATTACGGAGTTCCAGCAGTTATACCCAATGTGCTTGCGTATATGGTTTCAGAAATGTCCACAGCGGTGAACCTTTTTGATTCTAAATTATTAGACATACAGGCGGGGCTTCCTTCTACCGAGCTAAGTAGCTTAAAAAAGCGCAAAGAGTATCGTCAGTTTAGTATTTTATCCACTTACTACTACGGGTTTAATACAAAAAAAGAACCTTTTAATAAACCACTAGTTCGCCAAGCGTTTTCTTTAGCGGTTAATCAAAAAGAAATTACTAAGTTATTAAGCGGAGGCGAAAAGCCGTTGTACTCTTGGATTCCTTCACCCATGTTTGGGCACAACCCTTCTATAGGTTTGCGCTTTGATGTAAAAAAAGCCCGCAAGCTTTTAGACAAAGCGGGGTTTAAAGACCGAAGTAAATTTCCAAAAATAGCGCTTTCTTTTAACACTAATGAAAATCACCAAAGGATTGCAGAAAATATACAGGCGCAACTTAAAAAGAATTTGGGAGTTTTTTTAGAATTAAAAAATGAAGAGTGGAAAGTGTATTTAAACCGTTTAAAAACAGACACGCCACATATGTTTCGTTTAGGTTGGTTGTCTGATTACCCAGACCCTGATGATTATATGAGCTTAATGTTATCTTACTCGGACAACAATCACACTTATTGGAAAAATAAAAAGTACGATAACTTAGTTTTAAAAGCCAGTCGTGTTCAAAACAAAAAACAACGATTAAGATTATACAATCAAGCACAAAAACTATTAATCGAAACAGACACTCCCGTTTTACCCATTTATTCTGGAGTCAGCTATATGTTAATTTCGCCTCGAATTGATTACTATCCGTTTAATAGTATGAACAGAGCCGTCTTTAAAGATGTGCGTTTTAAAAAATAAGGCCTATAGGTGCAAGTATTAAATTTTTTTAAAGATTACTTGGCCTATATTGTAGCAGGCTTGTTGGGGTGTTCTTTAGTTTTAAATTTTTTAAACTACGGCATTCCTACTTATGTGGTTTATATTAATGCAGCCATGGTGTTGTGGTTACTAATTAAGCACATGGTTGATAAACAATTATTTAAGTATTGTTTTTACCGCTTTTTAGAAGCGGCCTTGTCTTTATTTGCTGTGGCCAGCATTACTTTTATATTACTACGCATTTTACCAGGAGGGCCTTTTGATCAAGAAAAGGCTTTACCTCCCGAAATTAAAGCCAACATTGAGGCCAAGTATCATTTAAACGAACCTTTGTTAATTCAGTACGGTTTATATTTAAAAGGTTTGTTGCAAGGCGATTTAGGGGAGTCGTATAAGTATTTAGGTAGGCCAGTGACAGACATTTTAACTTCCACAGCGCCCATTTCTTTTCAGTTAGGTTTGTACGCCTTAGTGGTAGCTTTTGCGTTAGGTATTCCTGCAGGTTTGTTTGCGGCAGCAAAACACAATCAATGGTGGGATAGATTTTTTATGTTTTTATCCGTTAGTGGAGTGTCTTTGCCTAGCTTTTTTGTAGCCCCGTTATTAATTTATATTTTTTGTTTTTATTTTCAGTGGCTGCCTCCGGCTTTTTGGGAGGGAACAAGCTATTACATTTTACCCTCTATTGTTTTAGGGGTACGGCCTGCCGCAGTGATTGCTCGCTTAATGCGCTCTAGTGTTTTAGATGTTATCCAATCCGATTACATTAGAACGGCTAAGGCTAAGGGCTTAAGACCCAGCATTGTACTGTTTAAACATGTTTTAAAAAATTCGGTAATTTCTGTTTTAACTTTTTCAGGGCCTTTGATTGCAGGAATTTTATCAGGTTCTTTTATTGTAGAACTAATTTTTGCCATTCCAGGAATGGGAAGACATTTAATACAAAGTGTAAGTAACCGCGACTATCCCTTAATTTTAGGAATGACTTTATTTTTTTCGGCTTTATTAATTGTAGCTAATTTGATTGTCGATTTATTGTATTCTTATTTTGATCCAAGAATGAAATTGTCT
>JAAOIK010000024.1 GCA_015163855.1 Pseudobdellovibrionaceae bacterium | reverse complement strand
TCTAGTGGAAGAGCTACAGGCGTGCATTTGCATTTCGAATTATTACGATTTAGGCAACCCGTAGACCCTAGTGCTTACTTAGTGTTTCACTCTAATGTAGCTAAAAGATAGTTTTATTTTTTTAAGTCAGTTAAGCTGTTTTTTTTATTAACTTTTATTTTTTAGTATTTAAACAAAGGAAAGCCTTTACAAAGTTTCTTCACTTGCCATTTAGTATTTAAACAAAGGAAAGCCTTTACAAAGTTCTTCCACTTGCCCTTTAATATTTTGAATGGTTTTTTCCTTTTTTGCATTTTCTATTAAGTCGGCAATATAGTTGGCAATAATTTTCATTTCCGGCTCTTTCATTCCTCTGGTAGTAAGGGCAGGGCTGCCAATGCGCAAGCCACTGGTAACAAAGGGGCTTCGTGTTTCGTTGGGCACGGTGTTTTTGTTTACTGTAATATGGGCTTGGCCCAGTAACTCTTCGGCGTCTTTTCCTGTAAGTCCGCTGGAGTGTTTAGATAGGTCTATTAAAACAAGATGATTGTCGGTGCCATTGGTTACGATAGAAAAGTTTCGCTCTTTCAAAACCTCTGCTAAAACGTTAGCATTTTTTAGCACTTGCTTCATATAAGTAGTAAAATTAGGCTGCAAAGCTTCTTTAAAAGCCACCGCTTTGGCGGCAATAACATGCTCTAAAGGTCCGCCTTGAATTCCTGGAAATATGGCCGAGTTAATTTTTTTAGCCCATTGTTGTTTACATAAAATTAATCCTCCCCGAGGACCTCTTAAAGTTTTATGAGTGGTGCTGGTAATTACATCGGCATAATCTATGGGGCTTTGGTGTAAACCTGTAGCCACAAGCCCCGCAAAGTGCGCCATGTCTACCATTAAAAGACTACCAGTAGTTTTAGCAATTTGGGCAAAGGCTTGAAAATCGATTTTTCTAGGGTAGGCACTGTAGCCTGCAACAATAAGTTTTACTTTATGTTTTTTTGCTAAGTCTTCAATTTTATTATAATTTAATAACTGCGTATCTTCGTCTAATCCATAAGAGGAAAAAGAAAAAAGCTTTCCACTAAAATTAACTTTAGACCCATGGGTAAGATGCCCTCCATGAGACAAGTCCATTCCTAAAATAGCATCGCCAGGGTTTAATAAACTTAAGTAAGCGGCCATATTGGCTTGCGATCCCGAGTGGGCTTGCACATTCACTGCCTCGGCTTTAAATAATTCTTTCGCTCTGTTAATGGCTAAAGTTTCTGATTGGTCTACCCATTCACAGCCACCGTAGTAGCGTTTACTAGGGTAGCCCTCTGCATATTTATTGGTTAAAATAGAACCTTGAGCTTGCATTACCGAAGGGGAGCAATAGTTTTCGGAAGCAATCATTTCTAACCCCGACTCTTGTCGCTTTTGTTCGGAGGCAATAATACTCGCAAGTTGAGGGTCGGTGGTAATAAGGTCTTTCATTGTAATTTCCTTACGCGCGCGCTATGTCGTCCATGTTTAAACTCTGTACTTAAAAAACTTTCTACTATTTTTAAGGCATTGGCAAAGAGTCTGTTATTTACTGTCGCGGGGTTTTTAATAAACTCTGCATTTTCTTTTTCTAAGGTGGGCCTTGCAGCTAAACATAAAACATTGGCATTGTTATGTTCTCTAACTAATTGTGCCGAGTAAGAATTATGGCATAAACCCGCTCTAATAAAAGGGTATCTATTGGCGCGCATTACCATGCCTTGTCCAGAGCCACAAATAAGAATTCCTTTAGTTAGGTTTGGGTTATCTTTATTGTGGTCTTGTATTTTTTTACAAACTAAGTCGGCAAAATCGGGGTAATCCACCGAGTCTTCTGTATCGGGGCCTAAGTTTATAAGAGAATGGAATTTTAAATTCTCTAAAAGAAAAGTTTTTAATTTTACTCCTGCATGATCGGAGCTAATAAAAATAGACGAGGTGGACATGTTTAAATATTAGTATTTTTTAAAAATAAGGGAAGCATTAGTTCCTCCAAAACCAAAACTATTATTTAAAACATAGTTTACTTTTGTTTCACGAGATTGATTAGGAATATAGTCTAAATCACAATCTTCACTAGGGTTTTTTAAATTTAAAGTACAGGGAAGTGTTTGTGTCTCTAAGCTTTTTATGCAAACTAAACTTTCTATGGCTCCCGCAGCGCCTAAGGTGTGCCCCATAGCTCCCTTGGTACTACTTACCATTAACTTATGGGCATGGTCTTTAAAAACTGTTTTAATGGCTTGGGTTTCGATGGCGTCTCCCATAGGGGTACTGGTTCCATGGGCATTAATATAATCCACTTTATGGGGGCTAATTTGTGCTTGCTGTAAGGCTAACTTCATAGCTAGTGCAGCTCCATCTCCTTTTGGTTGAGGGGAGGTAATATGATAGGCATCGGCCGACATTCCCCAACCCACTAGTTCTGCATAAATAGGAGCCTTTCTTTTAATGGCGGTGTCTAGGTCTTCTACAATAAGGCTAGCAGAACCTTCGCTTAATACAAAGCCATCACGCCGGTTATCCCAAGGACAACTGGCCTCTTGGGGGTTTTCATTGTTTGTAGACAAAGCTTTCATAGAGGCAAAGCCCTCCATAGCTAAGTGGCAAATAGTAGACTCAGACCCTCCAGTAATCACACGATTACAAAGGCCTTGTTGGATGTAATTGGCGGCGGTAATAATGGCATGGGCTCCCGAGGCGCAGGCCGAAGCTGTGGTAAACTGTGGGCCTTTAACAGGGTATTTTAAACTAATCTGCCCTGGTAGTAAGTTAGATATTATGCTGGGGATAAAAAAAGGACTAACTCGTTTTCCAGAAAAATACAGCTCTGCCTGTTTTTCGATAGTGGGCAAACCTCCTAGGCCAACTCCTAAAATTATACCCGTTTCTTGTATAACTTGTTCGTCAGAAAACTGTAGTTGCGAATCGGCTATAGCTTGGGTAGCGCTACCCAGGCCTAGTAAAATAAAGCGGTCTACTTTTTTTTGGTCTTTTTTATTTAAAACTTCATCGGGGTTAAAGTTTTTTACTTCGCCCGCAATTTTAACTTTTAAATTATCTGTAGGGCATTGGGTGATGTTTGTGATGCCCGATTTTCCTTGAATTAAATTATCCCAAAAAGTGGCAAGAGTATTTCCCACAGGGCTAAGCACACCTTGCCCTGTAATAACAATTCTTTTTTTAGACATACAAATACCGGCGCTATTATTTTAAAAAATATTAAAGCGTATAAATAATTTTAGCAGAATTAATAAAGTAAAAAAAATTACGAAACATTTTTTTCTAAGTAATCGATTACATTTTGAACTGTTTTTAATTTTTCTGCATCGCTGTCTGGAATTTCAATTCCAAATTCTTCTTCAAAACTCATTACAATTTCTACAATATCTAAGCTATCTGCCCCAAGGTCTTCTATAAAAGAAGATTTTGTTTGTACTTTTTCTGCATCAATATTTAGGTGATTTACAATAATTTGAATAACTTTATCTTTCATAATATATCTCCATTTTTATGGTATTTGTAAGAGTTAAATTAACTCTAAGCTAAGTTTTAAATTCCTGCAAGAAGTTTGTTATCCAAAAATACCGCCGTTAACATGCAGTGTTTGCCCAGTAATATAAGAGGATTCACTGCTTAGTAAAAAGCGAACAACTTGTGCCACTTCTATGCTGTCGCCATAACGCTTTAACGGAACTTGTTTTAAAATTTCGGTTTTTTGTTCTTCGGATAGTTTGTTGGTCATGTCGGTTTTTATAAAACCAGGAGCAATGGAATTAACACGCAATTGTTTTTTTCCCAACTCGGTAGCTAAAGATTTAGAAAAAGCTTCAAGCCCTGCCTTGCTAGCAGCGTAGTTACTTTGTCCAGATTGAGTAATGTGTGCAATTACAGAACTAATATTTACAATGCTGGCTTGGTTACTTCGCATTAGTGGTTTTAATAATTGTTTTGTTAAAAATACTGTACCTAAAAGATTGGTTTGTATAACACTAACAAAATCTTCTTCTTTCATTAAAGGAAAAATTTGGTCACAAGTAACTCCTGCATTATTTACAAGGCCATCTATTTGTGGCCATTGTTTTTTTAATTCTGCAACTTGGTTTTCTATAGTATTTAAATTATTTAAGTGTAGTTGAAATATACTGTGTTCTAAATTAGGAGAAATACTTTGTACTTCTTTTAAAACCTGTTCGGCAAGCGCTTTATTGTTAGCATAACTAAAAATTAAACTTGCCCCTTGTTTGGCAAGCAAAAGTACAATGGCTTTTCCGATGCCTCGACTGGCTCCAGTTACTACAATTTTTTTTCCTTGTAAGCTCATAAGTAATCCTTTTTTGTTATTTACAAAAATTATCCTCTATTAATTTAATGTCTTGTAAAGAATTCATACCGTAAACAGTAATTTGAGGATAGGTTTTTTTCATTAAACTAGATAACACTTTTCCAGGCCCTGCTTCTACACAAATTTGTATTTTGTTTGTGTTTAAACTATCCATGGTTTTTACCCATTGTACAGGAGCACAAATTTGTTGGCACAAACGCTTTTTTAATTCTGTAGATTTTTTTATAGGAAGAGGGTCTGCATTGGGCAAAATAAAATGCTGTGCATCCTTAAAATCAATAGTATTTAAATGCTCGGTCATTGCCGTTTCGGTTTTTTTCATTAAAGGGGAGTGAAAGGCCGAAGATACTTTTAACGCAATGGCTCTCCATTTTTTTTGTTTATAAAAATGCGATTTGTTTTCTTGTATCCATGTTAAAGCTTTAGTTTCGCCACTAATAACTATTTGTTCTGGGGAGTTAACATTGGCGGGGCTTACTAAGGCATTAGTGGCTGCGCTGGCTTTTTCGCACAGTTGGTCAACATCGTTAGCTTGTAACCCCATAATGGCGGTCATGCCTCCCGTGGGTGCTTTAGCCATAGTGTTAGCGCGAATTTGCACCGCCTGTAAACTATCAGAAAAAGACATAACTTGGCTTGCAGCAAGGGCTGCATACTCTCCCACCGAGTGTCCTGCAAGATAAGAAAACTCTAAACCCAATATATTTTTTAGTACACTAAAGCTAGAAAAAGAAACTAATAAAAGGCAGGGTTGCGTATTGGTCGTAATTTTTAAAGTGTCTTCGTCAGAGGAAAAGCATAGTTTTTTAAAATCTTTATGTAAAAGGTCACTAGCTTCTTCAAACAATATTTTTGTACTTTTAAAATTTTTATATAAAAATTCTCCCATGCCAAGATGTTGACTACCTTGTCCAGGAAACAGTACTGCTTTCATTATTGTCCTTTAGATTATTAAATAATTTAATATTTTAATAACACACTGCCGCTGGTTAGCCCCGACCCAAAAGCCACTAGTAAAACCCAATGTCCTTTTTTTATACGACCATCTTTAACAGCAATATCTAAAGCCATGGGAACGGTGGCAGCCGATGTGTTTCCCATGTCTTTAATTTCATTAACCACTTTATTTAAAGGAACATTTAGTTGCTTGGCCACAGCATTAATAATGCGAGTGTTGGCTTGATGAGGTATTACCCAATCTATATCTTGTGCAGTTAATTGATTTTTTTCTAAAGCTTCCATACAACGGCGGCTCATACTAGTAACTGCTTCTTTAAACAGTTCTTTGCCTTTCATAACTACACAGTGGTCTTTTTTTTCTAACACCTCTGCGGTAATAACCTTGGCCGACCCACCTGCGGGAACCTCTAGTAAGTGACTTTGTGACCCATCGGCACTAAGGTGATGAGAAACAATCCCACTATCGTCTTTTGTTTCATTTCTACTAAGAATACAGGCTCCAGCACCGTCACCAAATAAAATGCAAGTGTTTCGGTCTGTGTAGTTAACAAAATTATGTAATATTTCTGCTCCCACTACTAAAATATTTTTGTAAGTACCGGTTTGAATAAATTGGTTCGCAACCGATAGGGCATAAATAAAACCCGAGCAAGCCGCCGACATGTCTAAAGCAGGGCAGTGGGGAATTTCTAATTTATGTTGCACTAAGCAAGAGGTATTAGGCATAGGGTAATCGGGAGTAGCAGTGGCTAGTAAAATACAATCAATTTCGTTTTTATCTATGTTTGCTGCAGCAATGGCTTTTAAAGCCGCTTTGTAAGCAAGGTCACTAGTGGTTTCGTTATCAGAAGCGATACTACGAGAAGAAATTCCCGTTCGCTCTTGTATCCACTGGTCATTAGTGTCTACTAGTTTTTCTAAATCTTGATTAGTTAATTTTTTTTCAGGGAAAAAAGATCCTGTCCCTTTAATGTAAGCTTTAAATAAAGTCATAAGAAATGATTTTATAACCTTTAAAAGGAGCGGTAAAGGTTAGGCCTCGTCTTTAGTTTTTGCAGCAGAAATGGCTTTGCCTTTGTAATAAAAAGCTCCATCATCGCCTTGATAAGCACGGTGAGGTTGGTGCATTTCTCCCGTCTTAGAACAAGTCCATGGAGAGTTAGAGCTTAATCCGTCGTGAGAGCGCCTCATGTTTCTTCTAGATTTAGATGTCTTTTTCTTCGGCTGTGGCATAGTTTACCTCTTTAACATTTACTTTTATTAAGCAAGCAAGCAAATAAATACTTTTATTAAGCAAGCAAATAAATAACAAGTTTTTTCAAAAAGCGCAAGTGCAATTCTAAGCGAGACAAAGGCAGTAGCAAGGCGAAGGAGGGACAGACCCCTAAGGGACTACCCCCGGGACTACCCCCTTAGGGACTACCCCCTAAAGGGTCTGACCCCAAGAGGTCTGTTCCTCTAAATTGGGTAAGGTTGACCTCGTTAGGATTGTAACATAATATTTCTACATAATGAACTCACAACAGCAGTCACAAACAAAAGCGTTAAAATATTGGGTAGAGTTTTTTGATGACCTC
>JAAOIK010000023.1 GCA_015163855.1 Pseudobdellovibrionaceae bacterium | reverse complement strand
TATTGTCTCAAAACTCTCCATACTAGATGTATCATATTCATCTTGATAGCCCCAACCTACATCATTACCACCCTCACCATAAGCAGAGTTTCCTAGTAGTAACAATAAAACTAATGTATAAGAAAAAAATTTCATAAATCCTCCAAGATTAAGGATTTTTCGACCATTTTGTTGGTAAACTTTAAGACAAAAGTCGGTGATTAAGGGTTTTTCTCAAATTAATACAAGTATTTAAAAAAACCACCTAAAAACTATTTAGCACCAGCCTCTTTGTAGAGCTGATTTACCTCACTTTTTTCAATAGGGTAGCAAGAGCCTCCTGTATGGCCTTTAATTAACTTACGGTAATAAATGTGTTCTTTATTACTATAATATGTAGCCCCAGAGTGAACACATACTAAATTATAATCATACGAGCCTTTTTTTTTATTCAAGCTCTTTTGAAAAATAGGCCCTCCCGAATAACCACCGCTTGATATACAGTCATGAATTATTTCATTTTTTTTTGCATCATGCCAACGGGTCCTTGTATTTGATGGGTCAAATAATCCACAGTTTTCTGACACCATTAACTTGTTATAAAGTCTATCTCTTCCTACTAATAACATACTAACATCTTCATGATCATTATTATTATAAGCTTTGTACTTAATATTGCCTTGCCTATCTATATAGCGAGTTTTATTAATACTATCGGTTATCGTCACCGTAGATGTCCAAAATCCATAAAAATCTTCTAAAGTGGCTACCGCTATATCATGTTCAAACGGAACACCACACTGGTGGTTAGTAGCCCTTGTTTTAAATTTGTATTCATAAACTTGACCATACCGACTTTTATCATTGCCCACATAAGTGTGTTGAAATACGCAAGATTCCAAAGGAACCCTCGTTTTGCCATTACAAGTACTATGCCCCGCAAATAAAATAGTGGGGGCCTTATCACGAAGTACTAAAGTTCCTGTGGCAGCGAAGTTATAATTTTTATAATCAGTGCACTTTATAATCCCCACTGCATTTAAGGGGCTGTATATTTCATCATCGGTAATCTCTCTTATTCTTCCCCTAGTATTGGTCCAACGACTAGCATTAATGGCCTCTTCAATGTCGTCGGTATTGTTTTGCAAATTTTGTACAACTTGCTTTGCACAGTCTAACTTTCCTCCTTCCACAGGCATTCTTACTTGGGCGGGTAAAGAAAAACTAACTAGCAAAGTAAAAACAAAGATTAGTGCTTTTAAATAATAAGGCCGCAATAAAACAAAGTGCATAAATAATTATTCAATCTCTTTAAAAAGAACACAACCTTCCAATGCCTTCTAGGAAATATAATCAGCCTTAAGTCTGTTAAATTTTTAGAAAAAAAAATACAAAGTTCTATACAAACACGGGTTATAGCTTATGCTTGAATTTGAATTTGGTGTTTGGGTTTGGTGTTTGGTGTTTGGGTTTGGTGTTTGGGTTTGGTGTTTGGGTTTGGGTTTGGGTTTTAGTTTTAGTTTTAGTTTTAGTTTAGGTTTAGGTTTTAGTTTAGGCTTGGGTTTGGGTTTGCAAAAAATATGAAAATACATTTAAAAATTACTGGATTACTGTTTTTACTCGGCATAGTGGTTGGCATTGGCTTTTATGGAATCCATAAAGATTATTACACCTCCACACAAATGGATATTTTTTTGGTAATAAATCATGCGTTATCGGGAACAGTTTTTGGGCCAAATTTTTGGTTAAATATTACAGCACTGGGCGACGCCTTAATTTTATTTCCACTGCTTTCTTTTTTTGTTTTTAAAAATACCCAAGCATGGGCAGCCCTTTTTGGAGCTGTGCCACTATCTGCAATTTTAAGTCATTTTGGCAAAGCCTTTTTTTCTGTTTCAAGGCCCGCTGCAATTATTGACGCCGATAAATTTACAATAATGGGCAAAACTTTAACCGGGGCAACCAGCTTACCCTCGGGCCACACCATAACTATTTTTGCTATGGTGTCTGCGGTTTTATTGGTTTTATTTTACAACAACAAAAAAAATTACAACAACAGCAACAACAGCAGCAGAAAGGCTTTTGCAGTATGGGCTGTGGGCTTAATTAGCTTAGCCTTTGTAGTGGCTATTTCACGCGTTGCCATTGGTGCTCATTGGCCCGCCGACCTTTTGCTTGGTGCAATTTTTGGTTTTTTTGGTGGCCTTAGTGGCGCTATTTTAACTTTTAAATATTCAACATGGTGGCGCTGGATAACTAAACCACAGTTTTGGTATGTTAAGGCTTTAATAATAATAGCAGTGTCTTTTGCAATGATAGTAGAATATTCTCAACTAGTGGTTGCATGGTTGTCGTTAATTGTAGCCGTGTTTGTTACGATAAAATTATTAGCCCTAAAGAAAAATGTCCTTAACGAAAGCCTTTAATTTTATTTTTTTTTCAAAAAACCGCTGGAAGATATCTGCCAGTCGATTTGTACTGCTATTAGCATTAGTAAATACCGTTTTATTTAACTCTGCTCTTTTTTCTTTTGTTGCCTTAAATGTAAATATATACACCCTTAGCGGAATTATAATTGCAAGCTCCATACTGGTTATTGTTTTTCTTTTTAATATATTATTTATTTCTATATTTTCCATTATAACCCCCCTTTTAGTTAAATGGTTGTTTATAATTACAGCATTTATAAATTCCATAGCTTTATATTACTTAATTTCTTATCAAGTTACTTTAGACCGAACAATGATGGGAAATATATTTAACACAAAAACTTCCGAATCCTTTGCGTTATTAACCCCAACATTGTTAATTTATATTTTTATATTTGCCGTCATTCCAAGCCTTCTTATATTAAAAATTAAAGTAACCCCATTAAACAGATTAAAAATTCTTTTTAATGGATTTTTAATTTTTGTAATAAGTATTTTTTTTCTTTACCTAAACTCCTCTAACTGGTTATGGATAGACAAGCATGCTAAATTATTAGGTGGCAAAATGCTACCGTGGTCTTATATTATTAACAGCGTTCGCTATTATTCGGGCATATCACGAAGTAAAAAAAAACAAATACTACTACCTAAAGGCACATTCTTTAACAACAAAAAAGTGGCTGTGGTTTTGGTTATTGGCGAAACCGCGAGGGCTCAAAATTTTAGCTTGTATGGGTATCCCAGAAATACTAACCCTCAATTACATTCTGAAAAAAATCTACTGGTTTTTAACAAAACAACTTCTTGTTCAACATACACCACTGCTTCTGTGGCTTGCATGTTGTCTCATAATAACGGTAAGGGTAATTACGAACCCCTACCTAGTTATTTAACTCGACTTGGCGTTAATGTTATTTGGCGAACTAACAATTGGGGCGAGCCACCCATTTATACCTCTAAATATCAAAAAAGTTCGGAGTTAAAAAAACAATGTCATGGAAAAGAATGCCAATTTGATGAAGTTTTACTAACAAAAATTAATGAAGAAATACAATTATCTAAAAAGAAAAAAACATTTATTGTGTTGCACACTTATGGAAGCCACGGGCCAAGCTACTATGCTAAGTACCCTTCAAAATTCGAAGTTTTTTCGCCCGTTTGTCGCCACGAAGAGTTAAGCAAATGTACACAACAAGAACTAATAAACGCTTATGATAATACAATATTGTATACCGATTATTTTTTACATAAAACAATACAAAAACTAAAAAAGTTAAAAATGCCTGTAATGCTTATATATGCTTCTGATCACGGCGAATCTTTAGGAGAAAATGGCCTTTATTTACATGGCACACCATTTATGTTTGCACCAAAATATCAAAAAGAAATTCCTTTTATTATTTGGAGGTCAAAAGCCTTAATAAAGTTACAGGGCCTAAGCAACAATAAGGTAAAACAGGTGGGCACATTTTCGCATGCAAATATATTTCATACTATTATAGGTACGCTGGGGATAAAGGGAGGTGCGTACAACAAAACGCTAAATATCCTTAAAACTAACTCGCCATAGTGGTAACAATCTTGCATATATATCATAACTGTTTTCACAACTGTTTTTAAAAAAAGGGAGATTAGAAATGAGAAGAAACCACTATTTCGCCAAGCTTAGTTTATTGCTAATGATTACCGCCATTACCTCTTGTGGAGAAAAAACCAGATGGAGTATTTCTGAACCCGTTTTAATTTTACAACCTAAAAAAAACCAAGCGCATATTAGCGCAATCAAAAAAAACAGTGTTAAAACCTCGGTAAACACTAAACTACCCTATGCTTTTTATTTTTCGCAATTTAAACATTTTGTAAATTTATCAGAAGGGCCATCTAATCACTTAGATTTGCAATTAAATAGTCAATTGCATTTTCAAGAAAAAGATTTGGGCTTAGAGTTAAAGGTAATTAGTATTTGTGCTCCCGTAAAAAAGTTGTCTGAACCATTAACTTATATTACCCATATTACTAAAATTAAAATAAAAAACATATTATCTTTTATTAATTTTATACCAAAAAAGGCTTTGCAAATTACCTCCTCCCCTTTACTGCCAGACTTTTTAAAGTGTGATTTTAAATTTACCGCTTATAGCTCGGATAAAGACCAACACCAATTTAAATTGAGTCGAAAAATAAAAACCACATTGGACACCAATGTCTTACAAGGTAACTTACACTTAGCTTTATTTTATTCCGAATATAAAGAGAAAATGAAAGAAATAGAATTAAAAAGTAGTACAAATCCCCTGTCGATAAAAGAGCAAGAGTTAAGTGGCATTTATATCAAGCCCCCCTCTAGCCCTAATAACTTAAAGCTAGAGTGTCAAAACTCTAAACTTAATTCTGTAATAAAAATAAGTGACTGGAAAAAAAAGAAAAAGCATTTATTTTTATCGGAGTTTAATAGTACAGAAAATATTCGCCGCGTAGATATACCTAAAAAAACTTTTTGCAGAGTGCTTGAATACGATCAATTTTATAATATTATTAAGTTAAGCCGTTTATTTTCTATCGAATTAAACAACATCACTTATACTCCAAAACAAAAACGCGAATCTAACTATGGCCCTTGTGATGTAAATAGTCCGCGATATAGGCCTGAAAGTTGTCACCTGTAAGAAGATAAAAAATTGAAATGGTGGAGGGGATAGGATTTGAACCTATGTAGACCGAAGCCAGCGGATTTACAGTCCGCCCCTTTTAACCACTCAGGCACCCCTCCAAAAAAAATGGAGCTGGGTATGGGACTTGAACCCGCAACCTACTGATTACAAATCAGTTGCTCTACCAATTGAGCTAACCCAGCCCGAAATTAAAATCTATAATAAAAATTTAAGCATATCAAGCTTTGTTTAATGTATAAAAATACTTTTATAATGACTTAAAATGCTCTTGTAACAGCTCTATGGCCTTTTTATTTTGCTCCATTGAGCCCACTGTCATTCTCACTTGTGTTTTAAAACCGTAGGGAAATAATGGACGCAACACCAAGCCCTTAGTTAGTAAATCGGCACAAAATTGCTCTGCATTTTTTTTGCAGTCAAATAACACAAAGTTGGCTTGTGATTTTATATAACTCACGCCCATGGCATCAAAAGATTGATAAAAAAATTGTAACCCTTGTTTGTTATTTTCATACACCTTTTGTAAATATTTGGTGTCTTTAATGGCTAGTTTGGCGGCCGCTTGTACAAAAGAATTTACATTAAAAGGATTTCTAACTTTATCAAAGTAACTAATAATTTGAGGGCTTGCTACCAAAACCCCTAAACGCAAGCCTGCTAAAGCATAAGCTTTACTTAAAGTTCTAATAAGGGCTACATGCTTATAAGTTTTTAACCAATCTAAAGTTTTGGGAAAGTCGCTAGCGGTAACAAACTCGTTATAGGCTTCATCAACAACTAATAAAATATTTTTATCTTTACAAAACAAAACTAGTTGTAATAAATCTTCGCTACCAAGATAAGTTCCCGTAGGGTTATTGGGGTTAGGTATAAACACGATTTTAATTTTACTATCTTCAATAATAGCTTGTTTTATGTTGGCAACACTAAAGCTTAAATTTTTATTTAACGGGCATTCTTTAACCTCTACCCTAGCTGCCTGAGCACAAACTTTATAAGCTATAAAAGACCCCTTGGAAACTAACAGCTTTTCTCCCTCTAAAGGATTGCAATAAATGCGAATTAAAAGATCAATAACTTCGTTAGACCCGTTTCCAAAACTTAAATGCTTAGTGTCTATATTGTAAAAATCGGCAAAGGCGTTTTTTAATTCTGTGCATTGAGGGTCGGGGTAAAAGTGTGCCAACTCTACAGACTTAATTAATACTTTTTTTACTTCATCAGAACAGCCTTGTAGATTTTCATTAGAGGCTAATTTAAAAAAAGTGTTTAAGTGATATTGATTTTTAATGGCTTCTAAAGACACGCCAGGTTTATAAGCTTTTAAGTCTTTTATATGCCTAGATACTGTTAACATATTTTTTCCTTTTTATTGAACAAAAAACTTTTTCTGGCGTAAGCCTTCGTTTAACAGTTTTAATTGCTCTTTTCCGGTTAGCTCTAAAAGAACTTCGATTAACACCTCTCCCACAGCTCTGACATCTAAACGGTTATGCTGAATACTTAAAATATTTACATCATATTGTGCTATGATTTTTGTGATTTCGGTTAATAAGCCGGGCTTGTCGGCTGCTACAATTTTTAATTTTGCCCGCTTGCCCATTTGGTAATATCCTCTTTCAATAATAGAGGCTAAAAAATTTAAATTTACATTGCCTCCCGATAACAACACGCAAGAATTTTTTCCTAAATCTAAATTGCCATAAAAAGCCGCCGCCATAGACAAAGCCCCCGAACCCTCTACTAAAGTTTTTGTTCTTTCTAGTAAAAAAACCATAGTTTCTGCAACTTCTTCTTCGGTTACAAAAACAACATCATCGACATATTTTTGAATATAATTTTTATAATTATATTCACTGGGTTTGCTAACATAAGTACCGTCAGCCAAACTAATTCGATATTGATTTTTAGAAACCTGTTCTTGCACATTTAAATTATGAAACCAAGAGTACGCAATAGGGCAAAGTTCGGAAACCACCCCGTAAACTTTAGTGCTAGGACTTAGGGATTTAATGGCCAAGGCTACTCCCGAAATTAATCCTCCCCCTCCAATAGGAACAATTACTGAGTCTAAAGGTTTGTCAGAAATTTTTAAAAATTGTTCTATGATTTCTAATCCAATACCGCCTTGGCCGGCAACAATTTTGGGGTCATCATAGGGGTGCACTAAAAAAGCCCCTTGTTTTTTGCACTGGACAGCGGCGTACTCCATGCTGGCAATAATATCTTTGCCCTCCGAAATAACCTTGGCCCCGTAGCCCTTTGTTGCTTCTACCTTTGCTAAAGAAGCCCTTTTGGGCATTACCACTGTAGAGGGGCAACCCAGTTGAGAGGCCACCCACGCCACACCTTGGGCATGATTACCTGCCGAACAGGCCCACACCCCTTTTTTTTTGATTTCTGGGTTGGTTTCTAGCAAGGAAGAAATTTTATTATATGCCCCGCGAACTTTAAAGCTTCCTGTTTTTTGCAAATTTTCATACTTAATATAAATAGAGCTACCCGCCCTTTGGCTAGCGTTGTTAGAAAAACTAAAGGGAGTGGGTTTTAACTCTGAAGGCAACTTTGCGTAGGCTTTTTTTAAGTCATCTAAATTAAGGGGCTTCACGGGTACCTTTAAAGCAAAATAGCTTTTGTATATTTTTTATACATTTTTTCTACTTTTTAATAGCATAGAAAGCAAATAATTTATATAAAATCTTAAGCCTAGCTCCGATATACCTATTGGTAGATAATTATAAGGAGTATTTATGCGTAATTCACTAAAGAAACAAAAAAATTACTTTATTAGCTTGGGAGTATTAGGGCTGATATTAGTTGGTGGCTTAGTCCTTTTTAGCTTTGATGCTAAAGAGAGCAGTATATTTTCGGGCTCAAGCTCGGAGGCTCACTTAACTGAGTGCAGCTTAGAAGATTGCTCTAAAGCGGAGTTAGAAAAAAAATTATTCGACATACAAACAGCTCTTAATAGTAAAAAAAGTGAAAAACTGACTATTAAACTTAGTAACAAAAAATTAAATATTTTTAATCTGCCTTTAGACTTTAAAAAACAATTAATAGGCTTTGACACAAAACTAAATCAACTAAGAGACTCATCAAAAAAACTAGCAGAAAAAAACTATAACAGCTACTTGGTAGCTATACTTAATCAACTGCAATTAGTTAGAGAAGCGGCCATAAAAAAATTAAGAGTTTCTGATTTTGAAAACACAAAAAAAGCTGCAATAAAAAAATATGTAAATTTAAACATCAATTTGAATCAAATAAAATCCTTTTTATTAGACCACTTGGGTGACTTAACTATTTCTTACCCCAGCGAAAAATATATAGATAGAATGTTGCTAAGTACTCAAATCGATCAAGAACTGCTTACGGCTTTGTTAAACGAGCACCAGTCACGAAATTTAGCCATAACTGCAGAAAAAGAGCAAAAGAAAAATACCGACGACCCTTTACTGCAAGTTAAAAACAATAGTGATATTTGGCGCTCTATTAACTTACACCAACGCGCTCAATCTTTTCTTTTTTCTTTGCAAAGACATAAACAAAACGGTGCATTTAAGCACGCCAGCCATAAGAAGATGTTAGAAAGCATTAAACAAGCAGAAAAGTATTTAGAAGCTTCTAACGCAGAAGATATTAAATTTAAATATAAAATAAGTAGCAACAGTGATTATTACCATACTAAATATAAGTCTGATGGTTATAATCGTTTTTCTACACAACCTTACTACGAGCAGTCGACTTCTTATGACAATAGTCGAAATAATCGAAATGGTCATAATGGTCGTAATAATTTTAGAAATAGTTTTAAAAATAACCAGTCACAAACAAACAAACAAAACAATTCTAAAAGAGCAGGCCGAAATAATCATAGGCTTTTTAATTAGCACTTAGCTGTTGCTGATTAGTGCTTAGCTATTTTTATAGCACTTAGCTGTGCTGATTAGCACTTAGCTATTTTTGCCAAACACTTACTTTAATTATAAAAAAAAAGCCCAGGGTCAATCCCCTGGGCTATGCCATCATGATGTAATAAAGTGCGTATCAAGATGTAATCAAAAGTTGATGGCAATAACTGAATAAAAACCTAACGAATTTTTTGGCCACACTGCTTTAGCAGCATTGCCTGGCAATACAAGATTTACTTGGTTAAACCAACTAAATCTTTCATTGAAGGAGTAATTTACCGATGTGGATAATTCGAACCCCATATCTTTTTTTCCCTCGGCCTGTATGGCTTTTGCATATAATAAAGAAACAGAACCTACAAAATTTTGTAAAAAGCTTGTGCTCACTTTCATAGAGGTGGCCATGGTATTAGTTATTTTTCCGTTTCCGCTGTACCTTAAAAATAAATCTCTAGAAAATTTATTAGCAGAAAAAGAATAAGATTCATCAATGTTGTTTGTGCTGTTAACATCGCCAGAGGCGTACAAAAAACTGTTGTTTATTTGTAAAATATTTTTTGCCAAATTAAAGTTCCAATCTACAGTTAATAAGGCTGCCGACCGAGTGTAGTCCTCCCCTTGTAAAGGCGAACTAAAAACAAGTTCTAAAGCCGTGTTGGCCCAAGGAGTTTTTTTATTAGCAAACACATTGTGCGCCGAAAATTTAAGGTCTTTGTAATATAAATAATTTAACGCCCAATCTTCCCCTCCATATAAAATTTTAAATGACGAGGCGGCTTTATAAGAAGTATCTTTGTCTGCAAGTTTATTTTTTTTAAAATAAATATGCCAAGTTTCTACTTTAATAGAGCCTAACTTAAACCAATAAGCTAATGAAGGGTGAGAATTATCAACAACTTGATTAGCCACAGGCACGGTAAGGTCATCATTGTGAGTAATACCTAATCCAAAAGACAAAGGCTTAATCCCCACATGTCCGCCATGATATTTATAATTATATTTTAAATACAATTGGCTTAAAAAAGTATCGTTTACTTTAGCAATACCCGATTTCCAATTTTTTCTAAGATTTATTGTTCCATCTTCTGTTTGTGCTTGTGAGGATAAAAAATCTAAACGAGAGTGCAAAGACCAGTGATCTAAAATTAACCATGATGGTCGTAAAGTAAATGCGTGCTCTATAATAATACTTCTAGAAGAATCCCCTTCGTTAGGAACTCCCGAATAGGTAACTAAGGTGTAATCACCAGAAATGTCTAAGTCTAGACCCTTAGAGTAGCTGTTTATGCTAATTAACCAAACCAACAGCGAGATAAAAATGTATTTCATACCCAAAGGGTGCGGAAAACTGTTTTCGAAGTCAATAAAAAGCCTGCATTGCCATACCATACCATGCCATTGGTCAGAAAGATCTTTCCCTTGCCTAACAAGGTCTTGTTCCCGTTAAGGTCTTGTCCCCGTTAAGGTCTGTCCCGTTGGTCTTTCCCTTTGGTCTTTCCTTTTGGTCTTTCCTTTTGGTCTTTCCTTTTGGTCTTTCCCCGCTGTTGAAAAAATATTTTTTATAAGCACAGAGTTATCTCTTGAAAATTTTCTAAGAACTGGCTTTACTGTGCACTCAATACTTTAGGAAAACACTATGGCCACCGCCCCTCATGCATACAGTTCAGACACTCTACAAAAAGCCTACCAGTGGTTGCAAAATAATCCTCAACATCAAAGCAGCATTCAAAGCTCTGACCAATTAGTAGCTTTATACTTAAGCGAAACAAAAGGACTACAATCTTTTGATTTTGCTCCCAACACCACAACTAGTCTTTTTTTAAGTCAAAACACTAACAAACCTTCTATTAATAATATTAATATTACAAAAAAAAATACTAAAGCTAATTTACCTTTAAAGACTGACGGTATTGTAAGTGATGTTGATTCTGGCATTGGTGGTGTTTGCGGTATTGCTGATGATGTTGCTGTTGCTGGCGCTGGCGATAATACTACCGATAGTTTTTTTGCATTAGACAAAACCAGCTTAGGTTACTTAAAAGAAACGCAAAAAACATTTAACCTTAGCACTCAATCCGAAGCACTAAGGCTACTTCTATCCATTGGGTATGAAAAATTACATAAAATCTAATTTCGCTGCTAATTTAAAGCCCGACTGTTCGGCTAATTTAAAATCTAATTTCG
>JAAOIK010000022.1 GCA_015163855.1 Pseudobdellovibrionaceae bacterium | reverse complement strand
AGTGGTCATGAAGGCCACAAACCTGTTGCTAAAAAAATCGTTTTAACAGAAGCCGGTAACGATGCTTTTGGTACCATTCAAGAAATTATTACAAAACTAAGCCAAGACCCTACTACAGATTGGAGCAAGGTTAATTTAGAAGCGGTTAGAAAACATCTTTTAGATATGTATGATATGACAATGAGTGTAACTGTGGTTTCTCAAAAGCCAGTTTCTGGTGGAATGGAAGCAGTTGTTTACCCTACAACAGATCGTGCAGCTAAGGCTTTAGTTAGAGTTTTTAACGCACATCCAGCACAATTAAAAAAAGAATCTGGTTGGGACATGACAATAAAAAAAGGCTTTGGTAAAAAATATAATAAATACATTGTTACTGTTACTACTTCAAAAGACAGTGAAGTGGATAAAATAAGAGGCTTTGGTTATATTGGTGTAATGGCTGCAGGAAAGCATCATCAAACACATCATTTAATGATGGCTAAAGGAGAAAACGCTCATAAACACGAGCACTAGTTACAGATCTGCTTAAATGATTTTAAGGTGTTAGATTTTGGTGTTATTTACTTATGATTTACTACCTAAGGGGTTTTACTGATTTTTCAATTCAATTTGAAGAGGTGTAGAGGTGTTTAAGTGAACATCTCTTTGAGGGAAGGCAATAACAATGGAATTTTGTTTAAAAACCTCATAAATTTCGAATCGTAAAGAACTGGCTAATTTGTCTAGATCAATTAAATTATAAGGTAATCTAGCCCAAAAATATACTATAAATTCTAGGGAATTATCCCCAAAATTGTTAAATAAAACGATAGGTCTAGGTTTGGCTAAAACTCTCGATTCTCTTTCTATTAATTGATCTAGTAAATTTTTAACTTTTTGTATATCCGAACCATAAGCCACCCCAACGGAAAGCTTTCTTCTAATAATATTATCCGATAAGGTCCAATTTAAAATATTCTTCTCTAAAAGCCGGCTATTGGGCACTACAATATGGGTGTTTTCCATAGTTTTCATACGAGTGCTACGGGCTCCTATAAACTCCACTCTTCCTGTTAGGTCATCTACAGAAATTACATCTCCAATTCTTAAGGGTTTAGCCAGTAAAATTACAGTGCCACTAATAAAATTATTTACTAAAGATTGCGAACCAAAACCTACACCAATAGCTAAAGCTCCACCCAAAACGGTAAATATGGTCAAGGGTATATTAAGAAAATTTAAAATAAATAAAACAAAGGTGAAAAACAATATATAAAAGGACACCCTTTTCCAAATATGTTTTAAATTATCCTCTATAGGTAAGCGAGAAATTAGTCGTTTTTCTACCAAACTACTAATCTTTTTGGCTATTAAATAAGCAAAAACGAAAAGGATTAAACCTGTAACCAGCTTGCCCGTACTAACTGATTTACCATCCACAGAAAATACAGGCTTCTCCCAAGTGGATTGAGTAGTGGCAGTGGTCTTTTTAATACTTTTCTTTTTCCTCATTGTAGTAATTTTGCTATATAATAAATCAGAGTCAAACAGAGAGCTAAAAAAATAGCTATTTGACTAGATAAACAAAGGCTTTTACGACTCAGCCTGCAGGGGTGCCTGAAAAAAAGGCTTTAATCGAAAAAAAGAAAAAACTTTGACATCAAAACCTTAGAAAACTACTCTAATATTAGTACTTAACTATAGATTTAACCTATTGAAATGGCTAATAAAATGGACGATATAATTAATTTTCAAACTCAAAAAAACTTAGATATTACTAATCTAGATTATATCGAACAAGAGTATAAAAAATTTCAATCTACAGACCCTTCTCTTTCTTCGGAATGGAAAAATTTTTTTCAAGGATTAGAATTTTCTAAAGTTTTATTTAATTCTAAAGGTGGTAACTTAGACTTAAAAAGTTTAAATTTTTTTAAACTCATTCAATTTTATAGAAACTATGGACATTTAAAAGCCGAGCTTACTCCTATTTCTCTTTTTAATAAAACTTTAAGAAATGAAAAACAAATTGATTTATTTAATATTAGTAATTTTCAATTAACAAAAGAAGATTTAGATCAAAGTTTATTGCAAACTTTAAAAGACCCTCTACTACCAAAAGGTAAAGCAAAAGATATTATTGCTCATTTAGAAAACAGCTATTGTAAAAATATTAGTGTGCAAACTAGCTCTTGTAAACCAGAGGTGCGCGAATGGTTTTATAACCAAATGGAGAATAATCCTTTCACTTTAAACTCTGAATACAAAAAACAAATACTATCTAATTTAATAAAAGCAGAAAATTTAGAAAAATTTATTCATCAAAGATTTTTAGGAGCAAAACGCTTTTCTATTGAAGGTGTGGATGTTTTAATTCCTATGTTAGATTTGGGTGTAAAGTTTTCGTTAGCTCAAGGCTGTGAAGAATGGGTAATTGGAATGGCTCATAGAGGTCGACTAAATGTTTTATCCACTTTTATGCAAAAAGATGTGGAAGAAACTTTAAATTTATTTATTAACAGCGATACCGAGTCTCACAATTATACCGGTGATGTAAAATACCACATAGGTCATTCTTCTAATATCGAAACCACACAAGGAAGCTTCCATTGTTCTTTATCTTTTAACCCTTCTCACTTAGAAGCCATTAACCCCGTAGTTTGTGGACAAGCGCGAGCTAAACAACGCTTTAGAAAAGATACATTAAAAAGAAAAAGCGTAATACCTATACTTATTCATGGTGATGCCGCCTTTGTTGGACAAGGGGTTTCTAGTGAAACTTTACAACTTAGCTTTCCTAAAGGTTATACTGTAGGAGGAAGTATTCACATTATTTTAAATAATCAAATTGGGTTTACCACTAATCCAGAAGATGCTCGCTCTACCCGTTATAGCTCTGATTTAGGTCACTCTATTAAAGCTCCTATAATTTTAGTTAACGCAGATAATGCTGAAGCCTGTGTAAAAGCTATGAAAATGGCTGTTGATTTTAGACAAACTTTTGGAGAAGATATAATTATTGAAGTTACCGGTTATAGACGCTTTGGACACAACGAAGCCGATGAACCTCGATTTACACAACCAGAATTATACAAACTTATATCTAAGCACCCTACAGTAAAAACTATATACGGAAAACAAATTCAAAATATTGTTTCTGAAGAAGAATTAAAAAAAGAAGAACAAAAAATAGCAAACCATTTACAAGAAACTTTAGATAAAATTAAAAGTCCTAATTATAAATATGTCCCTAATAAAGAAAAACCAAACCACTTATGGGAAAAATATATTTCTGGAACAGAAGAAGACATATTAAAACCTTGTCATACAGCTATAAGCAAAGACACTGCAATCCAATTAATTAAATACCTTTCTAAAGAACCTGAAAATTTTAATTTAAATTCTAAAATAAAAAGACTTTTAGATAAAAGGGAAGGAAATTTAAACAATAATATAATCGACTGGCCCACCGCAGAACTTTTAGCTTATGCTTCGTTAAGGCAAGAGGGTATTTCGGTGCGCCTTAGTGGACAAGATGTAAAAAGAGGAACTTTCTCTCATAGACACGCTGTATTTACCGATCAAATTAATAATAAAGAATACAACCCTTTAAGAGAAATAAATTTAAACAATGGGGAGTTTTGTGTTTACAATAGTCCTTTATCGGAGTTTGCTGTTTTAGCTTATGAATATGGTAACTCGGTTGTAGATCCTAGTTTTTTAAGTATTTGGGAGGCACAGTTTGGAGATTTTGCTAACGGTGCACAAGTTATTATTGACCAATTTCTTTCTAGTGGTGAGCAAAAATGGAATCGCTATAGTGGTTTAGTTTTGCTATTACCTCATGGACACGAAGGGCAAGGCCCCGAACATTCTAGTGCAAGACTAGAACGCTTTTTACAACTTTGCGCTCAAGGAAATATGCAAGTGTGTAATTTAACTACTCCTGCTAACTTATTTCATGCCTTGCGAAGACAAATGAAAACCAATTTTAAAAAACCTTTAGTTATAATGTCACCAAAATCTTTATTAAGACACCATAAAAATATATCTACTATAGATGACTTTTGTTCCTCTGGGTTTAAAGAAATTTTAGAAGAACCTAATTTAGTAGATCCTAAAAAAGTAGAATCTGTTATACTATGTTCTGGAAAAGTATTTTTTGAATTAGAAGAACTAAAATTACAAGCTCCAAAAAAAAATCAAAACTTATGTTCGATTATTCGCATCGAGCAACTTTATCCTTTAAACATTACACAATTAACCAGTTACATAAATGCTTACCCTAAATTAAAAAAAATTATTTGGGTACAAGAAGAACCTAAAAATATGGGGGCTTATTCTTATATTAATATAGCTTTGCAAAATTTATTAAACACTTTAGGTTTAAATCATATTGCTTTTGAATACGCAGGTCGGCCAGCTATGGCTAGTACAGCCGAGGGTTCTAGTAGTATGCATTTAAAGGAACAAAAACGATTACTTTTAGATGCTTTAAAAAAAGCATTTGTTATATAAAAAAAGCTAACCAAAAAAGGATTTATTATGGATATCAAAGTACCTCAAGCCGGTGAATCAATTACAGAAGCCATTTTATCAGAATGGACAAAAACCGATAATTCGTTTGTAGAAAAAGATGAAATTATACTAATTTTAGAAACCGATAAAGCTAGTATGGAAGTGGTTGCCGAAAAAAGCGGACTATTAACCCATAAACACCAAGTCGGCGATACTGTTAAAGTGGGTGAAGTTTTAGCTAACTTAGATACCCAAGCAAAAAATCCAAACCCTAAAGTATCTACTACTAGTAATAACCAAAGTGTTTCGTCTTCTTCCAACTCTTCAGAATCTAGTGTGGAAGAAAAAAAGGAAAGCTCTGCCTCCACTGCAACATCCACTAACCCCTCTAATGGGCATTCGCCAGTGCATTCACGAGTGGGAAAGTTAGAAAGCTTACAGCAACTACAAAATACAAATCCTGTTGCTAGTAATACTTCCTCCCCTAGTGCAAGCACCCCTCCAAAGAAAAATATAAAAGTAGAATTGCCAAAAGTGGCTTTTACAGAAGATTTATTAGAAACTCTTGTGCCTATGAGCTTAGTAAGGCAAACCATTGCAAAACGCTTATTAGAATCACAAAATCAAACAGCCACTCTTAGCACTTTTAATGAAATCGATATGAGTGCGATAATGAATTTAAGAAAAACATTTAAAACCGCTTTTGAAAAAAAACATGGAGTAAGATTAGGTTTTATGGGCTTTTTTATTAAAGCCTGTATAGAAGCTTTAAAAAGATATCCCTCTGTAAATGGATCTATAAAAGATAATCATATTATTCATCGTAATTTTGTAAATATGGGTGTTGCTGTTAGTAGTGACAAGGGATTATTAGTTCCTGTAATTAAGCAAGCCCATAAACTTTCTATTGCAGAAATTGAGCAATCTATTATTTACTATGCAGAAAAAGCGCGAAACTCGAGATTATCTTTAAACGATCTTTCTAATGGTACTTTTACTATTAGTAATGGTGGAGTTTTTGGTTCTTTACTATCCACTCCTATTTTAAATCCTCCTCAAAGTGGTATTTTAGGATTACATAAAATTGAAGAACGCCCTATTGCTCTTAATGGAGAGGTGGTTATTCGCCCAATGATGTATGTAACTTTATCTTATGATCATTGCATTATTGATGGAAAAGAATCGGTGGGCTTTTTAAAAACCATAAAAGAATGTATGGAAGAACCTTCGCGACTGTTATTAGAAGTTTAATTGGTAAACTTAATTATTACTTAAAAAAATTGATGGTAAATTAAAACAAATAATGGTTACTAAAAAAATAATGGAAAAGGAATATTATGTTTGATTTAGCAATCATTGGCTCTGGACCTGGTGGTTATGTGGCAGCTATTAAAGCGGCTCAATTGGGGTTAAAAGTGGCTATTATTGAAAAAGATTCTAGCCTTGGAGGAACTTGTTTAAATGTAGGTTGTATTCCCTCTAAAGCTTTACTGGAATCTAGTGAACATTTTGCACAAGCCTCTTTGCATTTTGAGGAACATGGTTTAGAAATAAAAAGTTTAAAAATTAATTTACAAAAAATGATGGAGCGAAAAACAAAAATAGTTACTGAACTAACCACTGGTATAAAATACTTAATGAATAAAAATAAAATTACTGTATTTAATGACTTTGGCTCGTTTGTTTCTTCCACAGAAATAGCACTAAAAGAAGCTAAAAAAACTATTAAAGCAAAAAATATTTTAATTGCCACCGGTAGTGTTCCAAGGCCTCTGCCTGGTTTAGATTTTGATGGTAAATATATTATTTCTTCCACAGAAGCTTTAAGTTTAAAAAGTATTCCTAAAACAATGAGCATTATTGGTGCTGGTGTTATTGGATTAGAGTTAGGATCGGTATGGTCACGCTTAGGTACAAAGGTTACTGTTATAGAGTATAGTAAAAATATTGCAGGCCCCACAGACCTTCAAATTTCTAAAAAATTAAAACAAATTTTAAATAAACAAGGTTTAAATATTGTTAATGAAAAACAAGTTACCTCTGCAAAAGTCACTGGTAATAAAGTACAAATAGAAATTCAAGACCTTAAAACAAAAAAAACAGAAAGCACTAAAACCGATGTATTACTAGTGGCTGTGGGAAGACAAGCCTTTACTGAGGGGCTTAATTTAAAAGCCATTGGTGTTACTCTAGATAAAGGTGGTTTTATTCCTGTTTCTAATTCGTTTCAAACCACATGTTCTTCTGTTTATGCCATTGGTGATGTTATTGGAGGGGCAATGTTAGCTCATAAAGCCGAAGAAGAAGGGGTTGCGGTGGCTGAAAATATTTTTGGCCATAGTGGTTTAGTAAAAGAAATTTGTATTCCCAGTGTTATTTATACAGACCCCGAAGTGGCCTCTGTAGGTTTTACAGAAGAAGAGTTAAAATCGCAAAAAGTGGATTATAAAAAAGGCAGTTTTCCTTTTTCTGCCAATGGTAGAGCAAAAGCTTTAGGCTCTACAGAAGGTTTTGTAAAAATTTTATCTCATAAAACCACCGATAAAATTTTAGGAGTACATATTATTGGCCCAAAAGCTTCGGAACTTATTGGTGAAGCAGTAATTTGTATGGAGTTTGCTGCAACCACTGCCGATTTGGCTTCCTCTTTTCATGCCCACCCTACACTAAATGAAACCATTAAAGAAGCGGCCTTAGCTGTGGACGGTAAAGCTTTGCATATGTAGCCTTATTTATTTTTTTAATAAAAAACACTACTACAAAAAAATATACAGAAAATCTATATCATGAAAACAGAAGATTACTTACAGCAAAGAATTTTAACAGGCATAAAGCCCACAGGCGTTCCCCATTTTGGTAATTATTTTGGAGCTATTAAGCCTGCTTTAAAATACGCTAAATATTTTAAAGAGAGCTTATTTTTTATTGCTGATTACCATTCTTTAATTAATCAGCCTAAGTCTTTAGATTTACAAAGCAATATTTATAAAGTTACTGCAACTTGGTTAGCTTGTGGATTAAATCCCAAAAACAGTATTTTATTTAGACAAAGTGATATTCCAGAAATTTTAGAATTATCATGGATACTAGCCTGCTTTTCCCCTAAAGGAATGTTAAATCGTGCCCATGCTTATAAAGCTTTTTTAGATAAAAATACTCAAGAAAATAAAAAAGATTTAGACATTGGTATCAATATGGGACTGTATTCTTATCCTGTTTTAATGTCTTCAGATATATTAAGCTTTGATAGTCATATTGTTCCTGTAGGGCAAGATCAACTACAACATTTAGAAATGTGTCGAGATATTGCTGGTAAAATAAATCATCATTATAAAAATAACCAGTTACTAACCTTGCCTAAAGCTTTAGATAAAGAAGAACTTAAAAAAATTACAGGATTGGCTAAGACTAATCTTTTAGAAACTTCTATTACAGGTTTAGATGGGCAAAAAATGAGTAAGTCTTATGATAATTACATTCCTTTATTTATTGAAGAAAAAAAGTTACGAAAATTAATTATGAAAATTCAAACCGATTCTGTGGGAGTAAATGATCCCAAAGACCCTAACAAATCTTTAATTATGGATTGGTATAAATTATTTGCAACGCATTTTGAGGAAGAAGACTCTAATTTTAACTCCTCTTTGCATATAGATAAATTAGTACAAAGCTATAAAAAAGGCATTTCTTGGGGAGAGGCTAAAGAAGAATTATTTCAATTAGTAAATAAAACCTTAGCTAGTAAGCGTGAGCTTTATAATCAGTATATGAGTGATACCAAGCAACTGGATAAAATTTTATTAGAGGGTAAAGATAAGGCAAGAGTTTTGTCTAAAGCCACTTTAGCTAGGGTTAAAAAAGTAATTTTTGGTTAATTCGCTTGTTAGTTAATTGGGTTAATTGGACAGCTTAAAACACAAAATTTAAACCCTGAACGCTTTTAAAACTTCCTGCTATCATATCTATAAACTCTTTATCCAAATGCACAGAAAAATCTTCTTTGGTTTCTACTAATAGTTTTTGGTTATTAACATCTACAATCATACGAATTTTAAATTTACACTTGGGTGTAGTGTTTTCTACCGTAACAAAAGCATTTTCTTCTGTACTAGACTTAGTTTTATTGGCATTTTCTTCCAAATACGCTTTTAACTGTTTAATGGCTTCATTAATTAAAACTCCTTGTGGAAGAGCCTCTTGATTTAAATCCAAATATACCGTTTTTACAGTTTTTAAGTAATCATCTAAAGATTTAATTTTTTTAGCAATTAGTTTTACTGTTTCTTCTTTAACTTGAATATTAGCTTCTAAATACATTACTTGATCAACCACTAAACTTTCAAAAACTTCTTTGTATTCATTAGGGAAAATAATTAATTCAGAAGAGGCGAAAGAATCTTCCACTTGTGAAAAAGCCATTTTTGTACCTTTTTTAGTAATCAATTCTCGACAAGAAGATAGTAATACAAAGGCTCTAAATAGCTTTTCATCTGACTTTTTACCATACATATTGTCTTGTTTGCCATACACACTGTTTTGTTTGCCAGCTACAAGCTCTTTGCTATCAGAAGCATTAGATAAATCTTTTAAAGATTGTCCAAATAATTTTAAGGAAAGATCTTGAACACTACTAATGGGAGAATCACTTAAATAAAAACCAAAAGCTATTTTTTCTTGAAGTAACATTTTACTTTTACTCCAATCTTTTTCTTCTGGTAAAATAATTTTATCTTTTTCTTTTTCTTCTGCATCTAATCCAAATAAACTAAATTGCCCTACTTCTTCTTCTTGTTGTTTAAAAGAGGCTCTTTCTGTAAATTTAGAAAAATGTTTTAATAAAGTGGCTTTGTTAAATCCAAAATTGTTTAAAGCTCCTGCACTAATTAAACTTTCTATCGTTTTTTTATTTACTTTTCTTAAATCCACACTATCAAAAAAATCTTCTAAATCTTTAAAGATTTTATTTTCTTTTTTCTCTCGAGCAGAAATAATAGAGTCTACAGCAGCTTGCCCCACACCTTTTAAAGCTCCTAATGCATAAATAATTTCTTTGCCCTTAACGGTAAACTCCCAATCAGAAGTATTAATATGAGGAAGTTCTATTTCTATATTTTCTCTTTTAATGTAACCCACAGTTATAGAAACTTTATCGGTATCCCCCATTTCTGTACTCAGTAAGGCTGCATAAAATTCTACAGGATAGTAGGCTTTTAAAAAAGCCGTTTGTGCTGATATAACACTATAAACCACAGCATGAGATTTATTAAAACCATATTTTGCAAACTCTGCTAAAGAATCAAATAACTTTTCTGCTTTTTTTTGATCATACTTGTTTTTTCGAGCTCCATTGATAAATCTATTTTTTTGCACTAACATTTCTGATTCAATTTTTTTACCCATAGCTCGCCGTAACATATCGGCTTCACCCATAGAATAACTAGCAATTAAAGAAGAAATTTGCATTACCTGCTCTTGATAAATAGCAATACCTAAACTGGGTTTTAAAATTTCTTCTAATTCTTTAAATTCGTATTTAATTTTACTTTCGCCTCGTCGCCTTTTTAAATACTCTGGCACCATTTCCATAGGTCCTGGCCGATTAATCGAAGTGGTTAATACCAAGTCATCAAAACAATGAGGTTGTAGTTTTATTAAAAAATCGGTCATAACAGAGCTGGAAAATTGAAATACTCCATCTGTTTTTCCAGAAGATAAAAGTTTATAAATTTTAACATCATGTATATCTATTTCTGATACATTAATATCTATATTTTTATTAAGCTTAATTAAATCTACTGTTCTTCTTAAATGAGTTAAAGTTTTTAAACCCAAAAAATCAAATTTAATTAGCCCAATTTTTTCTGCACTCTTCATTTCATACTGAACAACATTTTCGTCTTCCACTCCCCTATACAAGGGGGCTTTAGAGCTAATTTCACCATCGGCAATAATAACTCCTGCTGCATGGATACTGGCATGACGAGTTAAACCTTCGCATTCTTGAGCTAAACTTAATAAATTTTTAATTCTAGCATCAGCCTCCATGGCTTCTTGCATTTTAGGTTCTTCAACGATAGCTTCTGGCAAAGAAATACCCAATCGATCAGGAATCATTTTTGCAATGACATCCACCTCCGAATACTCCAAACCTAAAACCCTTCCCACATCACGAATAGCCGCTCTAGCTTGTAGCTTTCCAAAAGTAATAATTTGTGAAACGCTTTTTTCTCCGTAACGATTAGTTACATAATTAATAACTTCTGATCTATGCTCTTGACAAAAATCAATATCAAAATCAGGCATAGAAATACGCTCTGGATTTAAAAATCTTTCAAAAATTAAAGTATGCTCTATGGGGTCTACAGTGGTAATGCCGCAACTGTAGGCCACTAAAGACCCCGCTCCAGACCCTCTTCCTGGACCAACAGGAATTTTTTTAGATTTAGCCCAACTAATAAAATCTTGTACAATTAAAAAATAGCCATTAAACCCCATGCTATTAATAATTTTTAATTCTAAATTTAAACGATCTTGGTATTCTTTTTTTCTAGGTTCATAAAAAGTTTTTTGAAATTCTTTACTGCGCAAAGCAATTAAACTTTTTAAACCCTGAGTACTTAATTTTTTTAATTCTTCATCTAAAGGTTTATTATTTTTTGTTTTAAAAGAAGGTAGGTGATAAATAGGATTTCCATGCTTATCTTTTAAAGAAAATGCAAAATTACACTTCTCTGCAATTTTTAAAGAATTATTTAAGGCTTCTGGAATATCTTTAAATAGCTCTTTCATTTCTTCAGGAGATTTAAAATAAAAATTTTGGTTAGGTAATTTATGCCTTTCGGGATCATTTAAACTTTGGTTTTTTCCAATACAAACTAAAACATCTTGTATAATGGCATCTTTTTGTTCTAAATAATACGATTCATTAGTAGCTACTAAATCTATATTTTCTTTTTTGCCAGTTTTAATTAAAAACTCTTCTAAAGATTTTTGTTCTTCATTAGAGAATAACCCCAATCTTGAAATTTCTAAGTAAAAGTTGCCTTTGTAAATATCTTTAAAAAATTGAATTTCTTTTAAAGCTTTTTCGGCTCCAAACCTTTGAAAAGTCCATGAAATGTAACCCATAGTCGAACCCGACAAAGCCATTAAATCTTCGCTATAAGTTTTTAGCAAATCTTTATCCACTCGAGGAGTATAGTAAAAGCCATCTCTATAAGAAGCCGAGCTTAACCTACATAAATTTTGATAGCCCTTATAATTTTTAGCTAATAAAACAATACGACGACTAGGAATACCCTCTTCATTACGCTCTTTTACCTTATGACTACCAGGGGCCACATACACTTCTAAACCAATAATGGGCTTAACCCCTGCTGCTTTAGCTTGAGTGTAAAAATCTACACAAGAAAACATATTGCCTAAATCGGTTAAAGCCACCGCAGGCATATTAAACTCTTTAGCTTTTTGGATAAGCTTAGTAATTCTAGTGCTGGATTCTAGTAAAGAGCTTTCGCTATGAACATGTAAATGAACAAAAGGCATTTTGTATTTCCGTTTTTATTTCCGTTCCCTTTTTTATTCCCATTCGATAGTTGAAGGTGGTTTGTTACTAATATCATAAACTATTCGACTAACCTCTGGAACTTCGTTAGTGATTTTTGTCGAAATACTTTCTAAAACTTCTGGGTCAAAATGGTACGAGCGAGCCGTCATGCCATCTTCTGAGGTAACTGCTCTTAAAGCTAATACAAATTTATAAGTTCTGCTATCCCCTTGCACTCCCACACTTTGTATGGGTAGTAAAACACAAAAGGCTTGCCAAATTTTAGAGTACAAACCTGTCTCTTTTAAGCTTTTAATAAATATTTCATCACAGTTTTGTAAGATTTCAATTTTTTTTAAAGTAACTTCTCCTATAATTCTAATAGCCAACCCAGGCCCTGGAAAAGGATGACGATACAATATAGATTTATCTATTTTTAAATTTTCCCCTAATTGTCTTACTTCATCTTTAAAAATTTTATTAAAAGGCTCTAGTAGTTTAAAATTAAAATTTTCAGGCAAGCCTCCTACATTATGATGCGATTTAATAACTTCACTAACCGAAGATATTGTAGAGCTTTCAATAACATCAGAGTACAAAGTGCCTTGAGCTAAATATTGTATATTTTTAAAATGACTAGCTTCTTTTTCAAAAACGCTAATAAAAGTTTGTCCTATAATTTTTCTTTTTCTTTCAGGGTCACTAACCCCTTTTAATTTTTTTATAAATAAGTTAGAGTAATTAACTCCATGAACATTTAATCCCATTTTTTTATAAATTTCTAAAACTTCTGTAAATTCGTTTTTTCTTAACATTCCTGTATCTACAAAAAAATAATACACTTGTTCTTTAGATAAAGATTTACTTAAAGCATAACCTAAAACACTAGAATCTACCCCTCCTGATAAAGCACATAAAACTTTTTCGTTTTTACCTACAGTATTTTTTATAGCATGTAATACTTCTTGTTCTCTCGAATCAGGAGTCCAAACATGATCAATATTACAGATATCTTCTGCAAAATATTTTAATAAATCATTTCCGTATTCGGTATTTAAAACCTCTGGATGATATTGTACGGCTAATAAATTATTAGCACTAATAACTACGGGAATTTCTTTTTCTGTGCCTTTATTGCTATAAGCTAAAACTTTTAACTGGGAAGGTAATTTGATAATAGAATCTCCGTGAGACATCCACACTTTGTGTTTTTTTGGAATAGTAGAAACTAAAGGCTCTGCCCACTCAATAGTGTTTATTCCATATTCTCTGTGTGTTTCAAAACTTAATTCCGCTCCCCATTGATGAGCAATCATTTGCATTCCATAACAAATACCAAAAACAGGAGCAATTTTTTGCAAAGCTTTAACATCGCAATAAAGAGAATCTTTTTTAGAAACCGAAAGTGGACCTCCACTTAAAACAATGCCTTTTACATTTTGGGAGGCAATGTCTTTTAAAGGAGTATCGTAACGAATTAATTCGGCATAAATGTTTAATTTTCTATAAGCTTTTACAATTAAAGCACTGTATTGCGAACCAAAATCTAAAACTAATATTTTTTTCATTACAAATTTAGTTACCTTTATAATTAGGTGCTTCTTTTGTAATACTCACACTATGCACATGAGACTCTTTAATACTAGCAGGACTACTTTTTATAAAACTAGCTTTTTGTTGTAAATTTTCAATACTGCTAGCTCCTAAATATCCCATGCCCGATCTAACACCACCTAATAATTGATACAAAACTTCACTAACTTTTCCTTTATACGGCACTCGTCCTTCTATTCCTTCTGGTACTAACTTATTAATCTCTTTAACTTCTTTTTGAAAATACCTATCATTAAATCCTTTTTTCATAGCTCCTAAACTACCCATACCGCGATACAATTTATAACTTCTTCCTTGAAATAAAATAATTTCACCAGGGCTTTCTGCAGTCCCTGATAATAAATTACCAACCATAATCGAGTTTGCTCCTAAGGCTAATGCTTTGGTTAAATCGCCCGAGTATTTAATTCCTCCATCAGCGATAATACTTTTTCCTAATTTTTTAGCTATTTTTGCACACTCATAAACCGCTGTAGCTTGAGGAACTCCCACTCCAGAAATAATCCGTGTGGTGCAAATACTTCCTGCACCAATACCCACTTTTACCACATCCGCTCCGGCTTTCATTAATTGTTCTGTAGCTGTTGCCGTTACCACATTACCCGCTACAATAATAATATCTGGAAAACTTTTTTTAATAAATTGAGTCATTTCTATAATATTTTTAGAATGTCCATGGGCGGAGTCTAACACTAACATATCTACTCCAACAGCTACTAAAGCCTCGGCTCTATTATGATCATTACTACCAATGGCAGCGGCTACAAAAAGTCTTCCTTTTTTATCTTTTGTTGCATTGGGAAAATTTTCTGCTTTTTCAATATCTTTAATAGTGATTAAACCTTTTAAAAGGCCTTGAGAGTCTACCACTGGTAACTTTTCAATACGGTGCTTGTGTAAAATAACTTTAGCTTCTTCTAAAGTTGTACCTATTTTTGTGGTTATTAAATCTTCTTTAGTCATTAAAGTAGAAATTTTTTGTGTTAAATCGGTTTCGAAGCGTAAATCTCTATTGGTTAAAATACCTTTTAATTTTTCATCTACTACAATGGGTATTCCACTAAAAGAATAATGACTCATTAGCTTTTCGGCATCCGATAACAAATGATCTGGACTTAAAGTAATAGGGTCAGATATCATTCCACTTTCGTGTTTTTTAACCTTATCTACTTCTTCTGTTTGTGACTCCACAGACATATTTTTATGAATAACCCCAACGCCACCTTGTTGAGCTACCACTTGAGCCATTTTATTTTCTGTAACCGTATCCATAGCTGCAGATAAAATGGGGCTTGCCAAATATAAATCTTTTGCAAAAAAACTTTTTAAAGAAACTTCTTTAGGAAGAATTTCTGAGTATTGAGGGATTAAAAATATATCATCAAAAGTTAAACCATTTTTTATATTTATATTATCCATTAACTAATACTCCTTTTAAACTTTGAGGACTGGCTTCAATAACTTTTACTTTTACAATTTTAGATACTAAACTTTCTACTCCTTTGGCTATTGCTTCATTAGTAGTAAATTTTATCATTTTATTTTGTGTACCTCGCCCTCTAAAAATAGCGTTTTTTTCGTCCACCCCTTCTACTAAAACTTCTAATATTTTATTCTCATATTTCTTACAACTATCTATAGCTAAAGATTTATGAACTTCAAATAACTTAGCTAATCTTGTAGATTTTTCTATTTCAGACACTTGATCTTCCCAAATAGCAGCCTTTGTAAAAGGCCTTGGGCTGTATTTATAAGCAAATACAGCGTCAAAATCCACCTCATGAAACAAACTATAAGTGTCTTGTATGTGCTTTTCTTCCTCTGTGGGAAAGCCCACAATAATGTCGGTGGTAAAGCTAACCCCTGGTATGGTTTCAAAAATCATATTGGCTTTTTCAATATACTCTTCTCTAGTATAACCACGGTTCATGAGTTTTAAAATATCAGAATTTCCCGACTGCACGGGCAAGTGAACATGGTCACAAATTTTGCTTCTGTATTTTTGCATAATGCAAGCCAGTTGGTAGTCAAAATCTTTAGGGTGGCTGGTGGTGTAGCGAATGCGCTTAATGTCTGTATCTTCTGCAATAACTTGTAACAATTTAGAAAACCCCGCTCCACAACTAGATTGGTAAGAGTTTACATTTTGTCCTAATAAACTAATTTCTTTAACTCCCCTTTTAACTAAATTTTTTACATCAGTAACTAAGTCTTTTAAAGGTCTACTTTTTTCACGCCCTCTAGTAAAAGGCACAACACAAAAGGTGCAATAATTATTGCAACCTTTAGTAATGTTAATAAAGCTGGAAACCTTAGGATTACGAATTAAACTTTGTACTTGATATTCTGGATTTTTGTCAAAAGAGGTAGAAAGCACTTTGCTTTTCGCCGTTTTTACCTCTTCTAATATATTTATAATATTATCCACTTGATCGGGACCAATTACAAAATCTAAGTTGGGTATCATTTTAAATAATTTTTTCTTTTCTTGTTGAGCTACACAACCGGCCACTCCAATTTTAAAATGCGGTTTTTTCTTTTTATAATCTTTATAAAGCCCCACCTCGGATCGAATTTTATGAACGGGTTTTTCGCGAACACTACACGAGTTTAAAATTACAAAGTCGGCCTCTATGGCTGATGATACAGGTTCATAATCGGCCATCTCCAGTAAAGAATACATCCTTTCTGTGTCATTATCGTTCATCTGACACCCATAGGTAGAGATATAAACTTTTTGAAAAAGGTTGTTTTGCATATTTTCTTTATTCTTTTAATTATTTAAGCTACTTATACTGTTGTCTTATAGATTTATAGCCAAATGCCTTAAGGGTCAAATGCTTATAAAAATGATTTTTTCTGTTTGATTTTAACCAGTTAGCCTAAGCCCATTATTTTCTATGACCACTATTGCAAGCCTATTGAAAAAAGTCATCTTGCCAAATTGGGCATTAAAGCATTAGTTAAAAGTGCTTTGGCTGTGGCTTTGGCTGTGGCCTTTATGACTGCCTGTATTGCAGAATTGCGTATTTAATGCAATTTTTGTTTGTAAATAAAAAAGTATTACTTAATAAATTTATATTCT